>CAYGXB010000046.1:0-13888 GCA_964353605.1 uncultured Bacteriovoracaceae bacterium | reverse complement strand
CCGAACTCCTTGATCAGGGGCGCTCCTTTGACCTGTTCGCCGATCAGATTGACCCTGCCGGGAGAAAAGAAATAATAAAGGTCTCCCTGCTCATCACCATATTCCGATCGGAATGCCCGTGTTATCGCCTCCTTCGGATACATTGCCGTTTATTATGTCCCGGAATCCGCGAGGTATTTTTTGATCATGTCCCGGCTCACGCCCTTGTTCTTGCTCATCGCAGCATAGAACTCCCCGCTCTTCCTGATCTTCCTCTCCTGGGTATCGAAATCGACCTCGATGAGCCCGAAGCGGCCGCTCAAACCCTCGATCCATTCAAAGTTGTCCATGAGGGTCCAGTGGTAGTACCGCTGCACATCGACGCCTTCATCGATGAGCCGCTTGATCTGGTAGAGATGGTCATAGATGTACCGTGCCCTGAGCCGGTCATGCTTGTCGCAGATTCCGTTCTCCGTGATGAAGATGGGCACCCTGAACCGTTCATAATATTGCTTGCTGATGTGGTATATCCCTTCCGGGTAGATCTCCCAGCCAAGGTCGTTCGTGGGCACGCCTTTCTTCACCTCGATCTTCCCGAAGAGCGCTGCCGGGTTCCAGGTAGCGCTGATGATATCCCTGGTGTAATAGTTCAGGCCGAAGAAATCCATGTAGTAACCCTTTCCGAGGGGATAGCCTGTGCCGACGGGAGGAATGAGCCGGCCAGCGACCATCCCGGCAATGAACACATCCTGGAAAAGCAGCTCATAGAGATAACAACTCAATTTCTCATGGACGGTCCCGTGCTGCGGGTCGAAGACCCGCATATGGTTGGCGACACCAACAAGGGTATCCTTGAAGCCCCTATCCTGCCGGATGGTATGGATCTTTTGATAGGCCTTGATGTGGGAGAAGATCATGTACTTGGCACCCTTGAAGTAATTCATGATGTTCTTTTCTCCCGGGGGCCATTCCCCCGTTACATAGCCCATGGCGAGGTAGACGTTCGGTTCGTTGATGGTGATCCATTCGGAGACGAGATCACCGAGATGGTTTACAACAACCTCGGTAAAACGCTCGAAGAGACCGACGACCTCCTCCGACAACCATCCGCCCTGGTCCTCGAGCCAGAGCGGGTTCGAAAAATGGTGCAAAGTGACCAGAGGCTTGATATCGTTCTTGACCAGCAGCTCGATCTCCTTGCGGTAATGGGCAAGGGCATCGGTCGAGAATTGCCCTTTGCGCGGCTCGATGCGGCTCCATTCAAGACCCATCCGGTAGACTTGATGGTTGAGCTTCTTCATCAGGCCAATGTCTTCCGCGACCCTGTTCCAGTGATCATCGGCCAGGATGCAGTGACTGCCATCCTTGATATGGCCTTGTTCGCACCATCTGAACCAGGAATTGTTGCGGTCCCCCCCCTCTATCTGCAATGCCGCGGTGGCAGTGCCGAACAGGAAATCTTTTGGCAATTGAAATGCTTGCATATTCCCCTCCTAATCGTTTTCAGGTAGTATCAGGCGTAAACCCGATACCGATTATCTTTTCCAACTGCCCTTGTCTGTGCAGAAGGCGCCTTCCTGAAAATACTCTGAGATGATATGGGCCGCCGAACCGATAACGCCTCTCTCCTTGCCGAAGCGAGAATATTCAATTTGAACATCCTTCTTGATCCGCACGAGAGAGACCTCATTGACCTTTTCCCGGAGATTCTCCAGGAAGTAGTCACCGGCCCTGGTATAGATGCCCTGGATGATGATGATCTCGGGATCGTACATGACGATCACATTGGAAAAGCCGATGGCGAACCAGGAAATGATATCGTCCATGAGCGCTCGGGCCAGTGTGTCCCCAGCATTGGCCGCATCGAAGATACCCTCGGCAGTCATGTTTTTCTGACCGCCTTGAAAGATCACGGAATCAGGATGTTCCTGATAGCTTTCCTTGGCGAGCCGTAAGAGCCGCTTGGTGGAGACCATGACCTCGAAGCAGCCTCTGCCGCCACAGGCGCACCGTTCTTCTGTTTTAGGGTTGATCACCATGTGGCCGATCTCGCCGGAAAGATAGTGGGCACCCCACTTGATCTCGTCTTGGACGATGATCCCCGAGCCAAGGCCGGTTCCGGCCTCCACGGCCACGATATTCCGCTTGTCCGTGGCAACGCCGCGGATCTTCTCGGCAATCGCCTGCATCCGGCAGTTATTCTCCAGGGTGATCGGCACGGCAAACGGCAGTTGCTCCTCGAGCAGGTCTCTGAACCTGATATTAGTACCCCAGGAAGGGAAGTGGGGGGAGACATACAGGATGCCGTCCTTGTTATTCGTAATGCCATGGGTCCCGATCCCAATCCCCAGCAGGGAGTGTGCATCGATGCCGGCCTTGCGCATGAGCTTTTGGCATGAACTTACAATAGCAGCCAAAACTACAGCAAGGGATTCATCCTCTTTCAAGGGGCTGGAACAGTCAAAGAGGATGGTCGTATGCAGGTCCATAATCACGGAATAGATTTCGTCCGTGAAGATATGCACCGCGATGACATATCCCGCCCTTTCGTTGAACCGAAACATAGTGGGCTTCTTACCGCCGACTTCAGTGGAATGCCCTTTACCCGCTGGGAGAGCGACACCGGTTCGGACGAGGTAATCGATGATCTTCATGACCGTGGTCTTGCTCAGGTCCACCTTTGCGGAGATCTCGGATACCGATATCGCGTCGGACTTTCTCAGGAGATCAAGTACGAGCCTCCGGTTGTTCTCCTTGAGTATGCGGGGTTTACCGGTCATGGCGCTTTCTTTCATGTTTCGATCAACGTATATGGTTCATCCAGGTTTGTCAAACTAGTTATATAACCCGATTAAGCCTAATGTAGAGGAGCTAGGCGCCGGAAAACCTGTTCAGGATACCTTCCAGATTTTGCCGAAGGATATCTTCACTGCCGAACCAAAAGTGATCGACACCCTTGACCAGGGTGAGCCTATCTTCGGGAGTGATATCCTTGAGCATGCCAGGATTACAAAACTGGTCATGCGCTCCGACGAGGATCTGAATGTCATTGCCCGCTAAGGGCGGAAAAGGAAACATGCCGGCCGGCGGCGATATCAGGATACAAGAAGTTTGCCTTCTGGCAAGATACAGCGACGCAATCCACGCACCGAACGAGTACCCGATGATCAAGGCATGTTCTCCCGCATATCGCACGGCTGCGTCAAGGTCGTCGACCTCGCCCCGGCCATGGTCATGGCGCCCCTCGCTCCTCCCCACCCCCCTGAAGTTGAAGCGCAGCGTGGAAAAACCGCTGGAAAGGGCTGCATCGCGCGCCGCCATGACAACGTTGTTATGCATGTCCCCGCCATAGAGTGGATGCGGATGGGTAATCACGGCACATCTGAGCCCCTCGCCCTCACGTATTGCCTCAAGCTGTGGATTTTCCCCTATGAAGATGGTCTGCATGTAGGCATTCTACCAGGAACCCCTGATTGCTGTCCAGGCCTCTGATATATATAAGATAGGTGCTTATCCTCATCCCATGCCGCATGCGAAGCATTTGCAATATTCGCTCTCTCTTGCTACAGTGCCAGCATCACAGGAGAGGAGGAGGATCGCATGCTGATCATTCAAGTCTTCGTCCACGCAAAACCGGACAAGGTGGAGGAGTTCAAGGCCGCTTGCATCGAAAACGCATCAAAGAGCATCAGGGAACTCGGCGTGGCCCGTTTCGACGTCATCCAACAGCAGGATGACCCAACCCGCTTCGTCCTGTTCGAAGCCTACCGTACGGACGACGCCCATACGAAACATAAGGAGACTGCGCATTACCAGAAGTGGCGTGACACCGTGGCTGACATGCTGGCCGAGCAGCGCTACAGCATCAAATACACCAACTGCTTCCCGGACGAAGCCGGCTGGTAATCATAGCCTCTGGAGCATTGTATGCGTTTTGAATTCGCCACCTCTGGCCGCATCATCTTTGGACCGGGAACCCTGAGAGAGGTCCCCGTCCTCGCCGGCCGGATGGGTTCGCGTGTCTGCCTCGTCACCGGCCGAGACCTCGACCGCGCCGCCTCTCTTATAGGACTCCTGCACGAAAAGGGTCTCTCTTGCACTACCTTTCAGGTGCATGGGGAACCCACGACCGAGAGTGTCTCCACCGGGGTACGACTCGCCAGGGAGGCAGAATGCGACCTCGTCATCGGCATCGGCGGCGGCAGCGTGATCGATGCCGGCAAGGCTATCGCCGCCCTGCTGACCAATGCCGGCGATCTCTGCGAGTATCTCGAGGTCATCGGCTTAGGCAAGGATCTGAATAATGTGTCCGCACCCTTTATAGCCATTCCCACTACGGCAGGCACCGGCGCCGAAGTTACCCGCAACGCCGTGATCATCTCTCTCTCTCACCACGTCAAGGTGAGCATGCGCTCCCCGGTGATGCTCCCCCGCCTGGCCGTGGTCGATCCAGAATTGACCTACTCCTTGCCGCGCTCCATAACAGCCAGCACTGGCCTCGACGCCCTGACCCAGCTCATGGAGGCCTTCGTGACCCACAGAGCAAATCCACTGACCGACGGATTCTGCCGCGAAGGACTCGTGCGGGCGGCCCGCGCGTTGCGCACGTCCTATGAGAAAGGCGATCCTCAATCCCGCGCAGATATGTCACTCGCGAGCCTGCTGAGCGGCCTTGCCCTGGCGAATGCCGGACTCGGCGCCGTGCACGGCCTTGCCGGACCGCTGGGCGGCATGTTCCCTGCCCCACACGGCATAGTGTGCGCCCGGCTCCTGCCCATCGTTATAGAGCGCAATATCCTAGCCCTCTCGTCACGATGTGCGGATTCCCCAGCCCTCGAACGCTATGCCGAGATCGCACGCATCTGCACCGGTGATGCCGCCGCCCAGGCAGACGACGGCATGACCTGGTTACAGGAACTCTGCTCTTTCCTCGCCGTGCCTGGTCTGGCCAGCTTCGGCATGCGCGAACAGGACATCCCCGCTATCGTGCAACAGACCCAGATGGCCAGCAGCATGAAGGCTAATCCCATACCCTTGACCGACACCGAACTCTCCTCCATCCTCAAACGCGCCTTGTAAATTTCAGGTATAATTGCAGGGGCGACGGACATCTGGTTCTCCTGGATAGACCAAAGGGGACAGGAGGGATGAGCGTTAAAGACATCAAGCGTGGCAAGGAAAGGCTTGCGTGGAAGGCGGAGATTCAGTATGGTGCATTAGGATGTTAGTAAGGGACATACTCGATTCTGTAAAGATCACGTTCAGTTTCGAGTTCTTTCCACCCAAAACAGATCTTGGCTGGGAGAGGCTCTTTCAGACCATTGCCGATATCATGCCGCTCAAGCCGTCGTGGGTGAGCATTACCTACGGAGCAGGAGGCTCAACCAGGGAGAATACCCACAACCTTGTAGTGCGCATCATCCAGGAGACAGATCTGGCCGTCGTTTCGCACCTCACCTGTGTCGGAGCCACGAGGGATGAAATCGAAGAGATCCTCACGCGCTACCACACCAACGGTGTGAAGAACATCCTGGCCTTGCGGGGGGATCTGCCGCAGGATCAGGATTGGAAAATGTCCGGAAAAGGTTTTGCCTATGCCGTCGACTTGGTGGCGTTCATCAAGAAGCATTTCCCCGGCATGTGCATCGGCGTGGCGGGCTTTCCTGAGGGGCACCCGGACACGCCGAACAGGCTCAAGGAGATCGAAAATCTCAAGGCCAAGGTCGATGCCGGGGCCGATTATATCATCACCCAGCTCTTCTTCGACAACCGTGAATTCTTCGACTACTGCGAACGGTGCGAACTGGCCGGCATCCGTGTGCCCATCCTTGCGGGGATTATGCCTGTGCTGTCGCGGAGCGGGATGCTCAGGATAGCCGAGGTGGCGGCCGGGGTGAGGATTCCCGCGCGTCTCCAGAAGGCGGTGAAAAGGGCGGAAACGGACGAGTATGTGGAGAAGGTCGGTGTGCATTGGGCGACCGAACAGGTCATGGATCTCATCGACAACGGTGTGCGCGGGATTCACTTCTATACCCTGAACACGGCACGGGCGACTCTGAAGATATACGAGACGCTGGGCGTGGCGAGCCACGGTGGGCTTCGGATCTGATGGGACAATCCCTATCAGGGGAAGACACACCATAGGGGGAGGAAGAGATGATCAACGAACGCATAGAGGACAACATCGTTATTGCCGTTTTCGAGCATGGGAAAAACAACTCGATCACCCTGGAGACGCTCAGGCAGTTAAAGGCGATCGTCAGGAAGGTCAATGATGACGTTAGTCTCAAGGGCATCGTGTTCACCGGTGCAGGGAAGGCCTTTTCCGACGGCTTCGACCTTCCGATGTTCCTTGGCTTCAAGGATGTAGAGGAGGTGGTTGCCTTCTTCAACGAGGAAGAGGAGATATTGCTCGACCTCTTCATGTGCTCCAAGCCGGTGATCGCCGCTATCAACGGGCATGCCGTGGCGGCTGGCATGATCGTTTCCATGGCCTGCGACTACCGGATCGTGAAGGATCATCCCAGGATCAAGATCGGCATGAGCGAGATCAAGATCGGTCTGCCGCTCTCCGTGGCGCAGACTGAGATCATGCGCTTCGGCCTGGACAGCGACAGGAAGTACCGGGACATCATGTATTTTGGAGCGATGCTCGATGTGATCAAGGCCAGGGAGCTGAGGGTCGTGGACGAGGTTGTAGAGGAGGAAAGGCTCATCCCCCGGGCCAAGGAAATTGTGTGCACTTTTATCGACAACCCGGGCCGGGCCTTCATCAAGCTCAAGGAGGGATTGAAGAAGCCGACGGCTGACCGGATACGCATGCGCCTGTCGGCGGAGAATTGGCGCGAGTCGCTTGCGTTCTTCTTCGACAAGGACGTCCGTTCCACCCTCGAGTTCGTCCAGAAGATGAGGTAAAAGCTCATACCTCCCATCCTCTCAAAATCTTCATGGGGTTCGGCATACGCCGATCTGGAGTAAGAGTGGTGCACTATACTGCGCCTCATCGTGATCATCAAACAAAGGGTAGGTAGGCTATGAAGAAGATGATATTGTTCCTTGTCTGTTCCTGGGGTCTGATGGTGAGTCCGTGCCTGTATGCCCGAGATCGAGATAATGATCCGGGTAAGGAGATCGTGAAAATCGGAGAGGACATCACGATAGAGGCAGGGGAACAAGTTTTGCGGGCAGTGGCCGTCGGTGGCAATGTTACAGTGGACGGTGCGGTGGAGGATGACGTGGTTGCGATCGGTGGATCGGTATTTCTCGGGCCGCGTTCCCTGGTCGGTGGAGATGTGGTCTCCATCGGCGGGAGTATCGTGAAGCAGGAGGGGGCGGAGGTGAGGGGGAACCTTTCCACCATCGAGACGCCTGATCTGAACTCGGCCTTTTCGCTCCTCTCCAGGTACCATATGCCGGAGATGATGCCGCATCTGTTCCGGTTCTCCGGGATCATGAGCTTTATCGGTTTTCTGCTCCTCGGGATCCTGATCACTGCCCTGCTCCCGGAGGCTGTCGGGCATGCATCAGCCATGGTGGAGCATAATGTCCTGAAATCCATCCTGTGGGGCGTCATGGGTCTTATCTTGATCGTTCCTGTAGGCGTAGTGCTCCTGATATCCGTAGTCGGTATTGTGCTGATACCGGTAGAGATCATCTTCGTAATCTGCTGCCTCATCCTGGGGTACATCGCGATTACCCAGCTCGTGGGTAAGAAGCTCACAGTCGCCTTCAGGAGGCCGCATCAACCCATCATGCTTGAGACCATCATCGGCATGTGTGTCCTCTTTGCTGTTAGCTCTTTGCCGTTCCTCGGGTGGCTGGTAATTGCTGTGCTCGCCTGCCTTGGATTCGGTGGGGTCCTGGCCAGTATCGTCATGCGCAGAAAGAAGGTTCATGTGCAATAGACAAAAAAAATGGGATGGCGATTTGGGCATAGGTAGCGCCATCCCTTAAGAGGAGGTTACAAAGACTTTTTCTATCTATTTAGATGTATCGGCCAATCATAAAGATGCATAAGCGGAAATTGTTTTTTTCGCTGTGGTTCGGCATATATTTCCCCCGTTTTGCTGAGGGTGGAACCAGGAATTTCTAAAAGTTTTCGGGAGGGTGGTCTGGAGGAGAAGCCTTTTATAAAAGGGGGTTTCCCCTAAGGTTCACGCAAGAAAAATGCGCCAGCCCGCAAGCAGTGAGCCGGGTCGGAGCTCGAAGGCGCCGGAAGCCTCGGCCACGGGGGTAAAACCGCAATGGGCGCATTTCACGTCCCCCCTGCCTTGCGCATAGCATCCCGTCGTGACCGTGCCGCCGGGGTCGACATTAGCGAGGAGCCATTCGTGACATTGCCAGGTGTTCTCGATCATGGCCTTAAGACTTGCTGTGGAGTTGAGGATCAATAATCCCTTCTGCTTGAGTTCCAGGACCTTTCCAATGGCGAGCGCACGTCCGGTTGCATCCATAGCCAATGGCGCCTCTCCCTGGTCATAGGGGTAGAAGAATTGGACGGTAATCCCTTTGACCTGTGGGATGGAGGAGAGGATATGAACAGTCGCTTCAAAATCCTGCCAGTTCTGGTGGTTAAACCTGAAATGGACAAAGAGTTTCCTGTGTTTTGCTGCTCTGAGGTTTCTCACAACTATGTCGAAGGAATCGCTTCTCAGCATATCATGCGTGTGTTTGGGACCGTCGATGCTCACCCACAGGACGTCGGTCGGGACATCGAGCGTCAGCGTTCCGTTCGTGGTTGCGCCTACACAGAGGAAGCCTCGTTTCGCATAGGCAACCAATTCAGGGAAATCATGCGACCCGTCATTCCACAGCAGAGGTTCTCCCCCCTCGAAGACCACGATGAGACAGCCTTGCCTTTTGAGCTCGGCAAGGGGTCGTATCGCCTTCTCCCATGAGATGTGCGAGTTCTCTTCATGCGAGCGTAAATGGAAGGGGCAAACCATGCATCTGAGGTTGCAGTGGTAGGTAAGCTTGAAGCTCGCCAGGAGGGGTTTTTCTGGCCGAGGGGCTTTGTTGCAAGGAAAAACTGTGCCAGTCTGGAAAGGGCAGGCATATGCATGGTGGGCTGAGATCAAAGCCTCATTTGGTAAGCAGCCGTCTTCGCAAGCGCCTTTATGGCACGTTCCGGGGAAGGGTAGGCCATGATCCCTTCGCGGTCGAGGTGCTTGACGATATTGATTTTTTCTGCGGCATCGAATGCCATGAGGTCAATCACGGGGATAATAGGCATATGCTGGCGGGAGATGAGATCGAGGAGCAGCCGAAAAAGTTTTTCCTCCTCCCGGATCAGAAAGTTCGCGGAAGTCTCGACCTCGCTAAATGGCACAACCTCTGAGCTCAGGAGCTTTCTCGCTCGCAACGTCATGTATCCAAGGCCCATGAGGAGCACGGCATCTACGGAAGCGCTTTCCATGAGGATGTTGACGGTATCGATGATCACATGCACCTGGCCGGGTGCCACGAGGTCGATGGGGTTACCGCGGCTCCAGTAGGAAGGGAGGATTCCATCGAGCTTCTCGATGATCTCCTTTTCGAGCGGTGGGACTGCAAAACCCAGGGATATGCATGCATCGGTGGCGATAACCCCCCACCCCCCGCCGAGGGTGACGATGCCGATCCGGTTTCCCTGTATTCTCGGCTGAGTGAGGAGCAGACCGGCCACGTCGATCATCTCATCCATGGTTTCCACCTGGATTATCCCTGCCTGGCGGCACATGGAGCTGAAAACGGCGTCATCGTTAGCGATGGCGCCGGTATGTGACATGGCCGCTCGCGCTCCCATATCGGTGCGGCCGCCCTTGAGGAGGACGATGGGCTTATCCCTCGTAATCCTGCGGGCAGTCTCGAAAAACATCCTCCCATCCCGCAAACCCTCGACATAGAGGCATATGAGAAGGGTCTCCGGATCGTGTTCGAGCATTTCCAGGAAGTCCTCGGTCTTGAGATCGGCCTCGTTCCCCGAGCTGATCAGCCTAGCCAGGCCGATCTCGCGCCTCTGGAAACGATAGGCGATGGATGAACCCAGGTTGCCGCTCTGGGCGATGACGCTCACATGGCCCTTTTGCAGGTTCAGGGACGCCATGAGGGCCAGCATGGGGATGGGCGAGGCGCTGAATATTCCCATGGTGTTTGGCCCGACCAGCCGCATGCCACCTGCACGGGCTATCTCGACGATCTCATGTTCGAGCCGTGCTCCTTCCGGTCCCGTCTCGGAGAAGCCGGCCGTGATGACGATCCCTGCCCGGATACCCTTCTGCACGCATTGCCTCACCGTCACAGGCACCAGGCTCTCTTTGACGACAATGACGGCAAGGGAAATCGTGTCTTCGATTTCAGCTAGATCGGTATAGACCTTTCGTCCGAACCAACTCCCCCCCTGGGGGTTGACGGGGTATAATTTCCCGGTATAACCGCCGCGGATGATGTGGTGGAGGATATTGAATCCCCATTTGAATGCATTCGTTGAGGCGCCGATAAAGGCGATGGATTCAGGCTCGAACAGGCAGGTAAACAGGTTATCCATCCGGCCCTCATCTTCCCGGAAAGTTCGGCTTCCGCTTTTCTTTCTGCGCCCTCACACCCTCACGAGCGTCCTCGCTGGCAAAAATGGGAGCCCCTATCTCGACTTCTTTCATGAAGGCGGCATTCAGTTCCATATCCCGGATCGCGCGTGCACACCGGATAATCCCCTGGGTTGCAAGTGGTCCGTTGTTGGCGATCTTCTCTGCCAGCCCCATGGCGGTGGGCATGAGCTCCTCTTTCGGTACGACCCTGTTGAGGAAGCCCCATGCATAGAGGGTCTTGGCGTCGTAATTATCGGCGGTCAAGAGGATCTCGAGCGCCCGGCAGGACGATATGATCCGCGGCAGGAAGACGTTGCCGCCGCCGAAGGGCATGATCCCGAGGCTCGCCTCCCGCATCTGAAAGACGGCGTCGAGGGAAGCTACCCGCAGGTCGGCTCCCATGACCATTTCGAACCCGCCCGTAAGGCAGTATCCATGGATCGCCGCGATAACCGGTTTCTTGACGAAGCTGAGCTTGAGCATTGCCTGGCCCACGCCTGATCCAAACCCGTCGAAGAGCCACTTCTCCGCCTCGGTCTCCGGCTCCCTGATGCGCGTCAGGATCGGGACGGCAGACTTGAGGTCCATGCCGGCACAGAAGATGTCCGGCAGGGCGGAGTACAGTACCGCCACCCTGATAGTGCTGTCCTCATTAATGTCCTTCCATGCTCCGTGGAGCTCGAAGAGTATCCCAGGATCAAGCGCATTCTTCTGTTCGGGTCGGTAAAGACCGACTTTGGCGATATGCCCTTCCTTCTCGTATATCAGAGCCATAACCCCCCCCTTGATGCAAGAATGATGAAAGATCTAACGGATATATTCCATCCTTGTCAACCGAGTTCACAGCACTATCGGCTATCTTTGATTCCAAGCTGGTTCTCGTGCATGCACCCCTGCAATCAAGAAGCTATCGTTCGCGGTGCTTATCTATAGTGGGGTAGGCGACTGCCTGTTGCGCGTGCCTGTATGTTCTTCAAGCGCCCTTTCTGCGGGCGAAGAGGGCGGCGCCCAGGGCCCCGATGATTTGCGGGTCCACGGGCAGCGGGGCGACTTCCATATTGATGATCTTCGACAGGGCCTTGATGAGGCCCTGGTTCTTGGCGCAGCCGCCGGTGACGGTCACCAGGGGTCGCATGCCGATTCGTTTGAGCAAGGTGAAGCAGCGTTTGGCGACCGCCATCTGGATGCCGGCGGCGATGTCTTCGGGCGGGTTGCGCTTGGCCAGGAGGCTGATGACCTCGCTCTCGGCGAAAACGCTGCACTGGGCCGTGACCGGGATGATCTTTTTGGCCTTGAGGGACAGGGTGGAGAACTCGTCCAGGTCCATGCGGAAGATGCGGCTCATGGCCTCGAAGAAGCGGCCGGTGCCGGCGGCGCACTTGTCGTTCATGGCGAATTCCAACACCGAGCCGTCGCTGTCCAGGGAGATGGTCTTCACGTCCTGGCCGCCGATATCGACGATGGTCTTGATCTGGGGGGCGCAGGAAAAGGTGCCCATGGCGTGGCAGCTGATCTCCGAGATGTTCTCGTTGGCAAACGCGACCTCGTTGCGGCCGTAGCCGGTGCCTACCAGGTAGGCCAGCTCCTTGTAGTTAGCCAGCCCCGGAATCTGGGCGCAGGCCTTTTCCAGGGCCAGCACGGAGGTCACTTCCGGATCGATCTCGCACGGGATAATGACGCCCGCGACAATGGTGCCGCTTTCATCCAGGATAACCGCCTTGCCGGTGGTGGAGCCTACATCGCATCCGCCGTAATACTTTTTCGCCATAGCGTTCTCCCTTTCTTTCTATTGATAGAGGCGCTCGGCCTTCATGACATTTTCCATGAAGAACTCCACCTGCCGGAGCATGTTGTCATGGGACACGATCCGCGGATCAGAGAGGTCGTAATCCAGGATAAGCAGAGGGATGCCCTTGGCGCGGCACTGTTCGCGCAGGATGCCGTTCATGGCCTGGCCCCCCTTGCAGCCCAAGTGATTGGCGACCCACACCATATCGAGATCGAACTGCTTAACCATGCGGAAGATATCGTCCAGGTAGTTCTCGGCCGGTCCGCGGGTGTGGCGCACCATGGGGCCCTGCATGATGGTTTTGCCCCAACCCTGCAGCATGGTCTCGGGCGAGGTGGTGTCGATGGGTTCATGGTGATTATAGGTCATGCTGTCGTTGATGAGGGTCACGCCATAGGTGCGCTCGGCCCAGTTGAATATGTCGATGAAGTGCAGGAAGGGCGGATTCCAGAGCACGGCCCGGTACTTCTCGTTCTTCGTGGCCGGGAGTTTTTTCTCAAAATTAGTGCGTGCCATTTTCAGGAGATTTTCATAGTGCCGCACCGACACCGGATGGCCGGCCGAGATATTGAAATGCCACAGATGGCTCAGCCACACGGCCTCGGCTGCCAGGGGAGCCGGCCTGGTACGGAGCATGTCCCACAGCTCGGTCTCCATCTCCAGCATGTAATTGCGCGCCTGGCAGATCTCGCGCATGCGGTCCCAATCCATGCGCCCGGGCGTGTGCTGTTCCAGCCAGGTGATCATGCCCATGACGTCCTGGGCAAAGAGTTTCTCGGCCCGTTCGTTGTAGAAATTGTACGGCGCATCCAGGCGGTAGATGGGGACATCGTATGCCCGTTGTATGAAGGCATAGGAGGCCGCGCCGGCATCACAGGGCATATTGGAGCTCACGATGGCCACACCCTTGGGCATATGGCCCTTGAGAACCATGCCCACCGTAGCCTTGGGCAGGCTGCAGGCATCGGGATTCATACCCGCGTTCTCGGCCTCGTCGATGTATTTCAGGGAGGCCTCGGGGGTTATGATGGGCAAGATGATGCCCATGGCTTCGAGCAGATAGGATTTGAGACCCATGGCGCGCGCGATATCGTACGGTACCAGGTCCTCGAAGATGACCAGGCGCGCGGGATCGAACAGCATGTCTTTCAGTTGTTCCATACTGCCTAAAGCCACGGTGTGGACCGTCATGCAGATCGAATCGTGATACATGCCAGACCGGCCGCGCACCAGGCGTTTGGCAAGTCCGTTGACCCGCAGCAGGATTAGCATCCAGGGATTCTTGATCAGCGCACGGATGAGGCCGAGGAAGCCCAGCTTGGACAGCACCTGGACCAGGAACTTCAGGATCGCCAGCCAGGTCAGGCCCCAGTATTTGATGAAAACCAACGCATCCCGGGGATGGGGTGCACTGAAGAGATAGCCGGCCAGGGAGTTCTGCAGCAGGCCTTTTATGATATCGGGCAGATGCATAAACTGCGCTTTCATGCTGGTAATGATGGTTTTAACCGTCAAGGGAGCCTCCTTATGACACCATTATTTGCCCATGCTCTCG
>CAYGXB010000045.1:0-13942 GCA_964353605.1 uncultured Bacteriovoracaceae bacterium | reverse complement strand
GCATGGGACTGCCCGTCCCGCCCCTGGGTAGGTCGCTCGAGGCATCGGGCAACTGATGTTCTAGATGAATGACCATCGCCCGTGAAGGGGTAACCCATCCCGGGAACAGAACCCGGCTTATGGACTGCTTCGGCCCGTATTATTATGGAAGAGTCGGCCGGGAGGAACATGAAAAAATCCAGGTTTGAGCTCAGCTATCTGGAAATGGTGCGGCGCTCCTTCTACGTGTTCCTGAGGGACGAGCTGGAGCGCAGACTCAAGATCATCACCTTCGAGAAGCCTTACAAGCTCTGCAGGGAAAAGAACGTCCCGTACCCATACGTGGACCCGAGCGAAATGCGGCCGAAAAAGCGAGAGTTCTCCAGAGAATCCTCTCTAGCACGCCCTTACATCGTCATCTTCTGTGAGGAATCCATCGACGAATCCCATCAGAAATACATCCGCTTCAGCGACGACAACCGCATACGGAAGGATACTCTTGCGCTCATCCCCAATGTGAGGCTCAACAAGCCGTTTTATGCGGGGCTCAAGTTCTTCGAACGCAACACCTTCTTTGAACTCTTAGAAGCACTCCTGCATGTGGACTACGGTCTCCTCATCCAGCGCGATGATCGGTATAAGAAACAAAACAGGTATGCACTGACCCACTTCCATGTGAAGATCGACTGGCCCATCGCCGAGGCGGCGGAGAGCCTGGCCAGAGAGCTGCGCTTCATCTCGAAAAGCCTCTATGAGAAGGGAGAGCGGTATGCCGATACCCTGCAGGAGAAGCTCTTCGAGCATTACGGATGGCATCACCAGGCCACCGGCGGCCGGAGGACCGCGGCGCTCATTGCCGCGCAGTACCTCAAGCAGTTACCGGGTCTCTCCACTGTGTATGTGTCCAGTGCGGAGACGAGGACGCTCACCCGGTATTCCGAAAAGGGTGTAGCGCGCTATGCCGTGATCCAGCTCGACAAAGAGCATGCACGCCAGATCAAGGAGGTGTGCAAGCTCACCCCCGAGTCATTCCGGCAGGGATATGTTCTCGGCGAAACGGAAAACTTCTACGACGTGATCATGTTCGTCACTTACAAGCACACGGAGTGGGGGCAGCCGCCCACGGACGGGAAGCTGAGGATCATCAGACCGGATTACAGCTGGCTTGCCGTCGATAAGGAGATGCTTCTCCCGTTGTCTCAGGCCTTGAGCGCTCAGCCGCTTCCTCTGAAATGGATATACAGAACGGAGAAGTAAGGAGGCATCAATTGTCGAATATCATTGATGGAAAGGCGCTCTCCCAGAAGAAGCGGGAGGGCGTTGCCGAGGAGGCGAAGGCATTCACGGTGCGATATGGTCGGCAACCCGGACTTGCCGTTATCCTCGTCGGCAATGACCCGGTTTCGTCTATTTATGTAAGAAACAAGAAGAGCGCCTGCGAGAATACGGGCATCAAATCATTTGATTTCCACCTCGATGAAAAGACCGCCCAAGAAGAACTCGTCGCTTTGGTGAAGAGACTGAATATCGATACCAACGTGGATGGTATCCTGGTGCAACTCCCGCTCCCTGCATATCTGAACCAGCAGGAGATCCTGCTCACAATCGACCCGTCAAAGGACGTGGATGGTCTCCATCCATATAACATGGGGAGACTGCTCATTGGGGAACCGATGCTGACGCCCTGCACCCCTTCCGGGGTGATGTACATGCTCCATGAGCACGGGGTAGAGCTCAAGGGTAAGGACGCAGTCGTGATCGGCAGAAGCAATATCGTGGGGAAACCCATGGCGCTCTTACTCATGATGGAGCATGCCACGGTGACCATGTGCCACTCCCGCACACACGATCTCAACACCAAGGTTGCCGCGGCGGACATCATAGTTGCGGCGATTGGCAAACCCCACCTGGTGATGGGCGACTGGATCAAGGAAGGTGCCGTAGTGATTGATGTTGGCATGAACAGGACTGATAACGGCCTAAAGGGAGATGTACAGTTTGAAGAGGCCAAACGGCATGCCTCTCTCATTACCCCGGTCCCGGGTGGGGTCGGTCCGATGACCATTGCCATGCTCCTCGAGAACACCCTGATCGCAGCAAGAGGTCAGGTGAAGTGATTGTTGTGCGGCAAAAAGAATGCACTGAATTCCACACAGCGATCCAAAGGGATGCGCGCATAGGTTGCAGCAGATGCGGTGCCTGCGCCACAACCATTATAGGGCTCAAGCGGATTGGTATAAGCCATGGGGACAAAGTTTTCAAATCATACGTATTGCATGGCAGGGAGTGCTTTCTATCCTTTTACATAGCCCCAAAAACTCACCCTGCTGAGGTTCCGCATGATGGTTGCGGCAGAGGTGCATTTCTTTCAGAAGCAGGCGGTCTATGCGGTCAACCATTTTGCGGAATTTATGGATGAAGGAAAGGATGCCGGCGTGCGACTCCATGCCAGCATTCTGCTTCTTAAATCCATGCGAAGGGGGATCTATTTAAACAATAACTTGCCAGGTGTTTTTGTTCCTGATAGCCTTGTGCAGGAGATGGAATCAAATCCATACACATTGCTCGATGCCAGGACCTGCAGAGAAATTCAAGTCATTGCCCATGGAGTCGATATCGCGGCCATGGAGATGAACGAGAGGAGAGCGGATATTCTGAAACTGGTGTGATGAGAACGCCTCTGTTCGATACTCATATGCGCTTGCATGCGCGGATCGTCGATTTCCATGGCTGGGAGATGCCAGTATGGTATACGGGGATCATCGAAGAGCATCTGGCAACGAGGAACGCCGCAGGGCTCTTCGACGTGAGCCATATGGGCGAAATCCTTGTCAGTGGGAAACTCTCCACAGCATACCTTGATCGGGTGCTCGCCATAGATATACCTGCCTTACCGGAGGGAAAAGTCAAATATGCCCTCCTACTGAACCAAGCGGCGGGAATCATCGACGATCTCCTCGTTTATTGCCTCGAACCAGGTGCGCGGTACATGCTCTGCGTTAATGCGGCCAATATTGGCAAGGATTACGCCTGGCTTGTCTCCCAGAATGCCGAGGGTGTTGAGCTGGCGGACAAGAGCAATCAGACAGCCATGCTTGCCTTGCAGGGACCGGATGCAGGAAAGATCCTGAGAAGTTGTCTATCCTTTGCTTTGGAAAGCGTGCGCCGTTTCCAATTCATTCTGACAGATACGCATTACGGGAGGCTCATGATATCCAGGACAGGCTATACTGGTTCCGACGGGGTGGAGATATTCATGGAATCCTCACAAATAAACCGACTCTGGGAGACATTCGTTGCCGCAGGGGCCACCCCGTGCGGCCTCGGTGCCAGGGATACCCTGAGGCTCGAAATGGGATATCCCCTCCAGGGAAACGACATGGACGAGAACACAACCCCGTTTGAGGCAGGGCTTGGATTAGCCATCCATATGGAGAAGCCCTGTTTCATCGGAAAGGAAGCGCTTGCACGGCAGAGGGAGAAAGGGATAAAGAGGAGACTGACTGGACTGGTCATGATGGATAAGGGGATTCCCCGACAGGGATTTCTGTGCATACAGGATTCCCAGGTGGGTATGATCACCTCAGGAAGCATATCCCCGGTCCTCAATACGGGGATAGCTCTGGCCTACCTGGATACATCCGTACAAGAGGGGGAAGTACTCGATGTGCTCATCCGGTCAAAGGCAGCCAAGGCAAGGGTCACTCAACCACCCTTTGTCAAGACCGGTTTGATAAAATCAGTGTGAGGTAAGGGATGACATTTCCTGATGACGTGCGGTATACCAAGGACCATGAATGGGGGAGGGTCGACGGCACGCGCATGTGGATCGGCATAACGGACTATGCCCAGCAAGAGCTCGGCGATGTAGTCTTTGTGGAGTTCCAGAGTGTCGGGACGCGACTTAAGCGCGGGGATTCCTTCGGGACCGTGGAATCCGTGAAGGCGGTATCCGATCTCTACGCTCCAGTCAACGGAACCATCCTCGAAGTAAACAAGGCGCTCGAGGAGACGCCTGAACTTGTCAACCAGGATTGCTACGGGAAGGCATGGATGATCATCATGGAAATGGACGATCCTTCCGAAGTCGAATCCCTGTGGGATAATCGCAGCTACGAGCAGTTTGTTTCCGCCGAGACAAAGTAATGTCTTTCATCCCGCATAACCCGGAAGACCGCAGGAAGATGCTTGCAACCGTCGGGATCACCGATGAGGAGGAGCTCTTTGCCACCATCCCGGAGGGTCTGCGCCACTCGCAGAGATTGAAAGTCCCTGGGCCGCTCGATGAAGAAACCATCCGCAGGATACCGCAGGGTAGGGTATCGCGGACGTGCTTTGCCGGCGGGGGTATTTATCGCCATCATATCCCGGCCCTGGTCGATGCATTAGCAGCCCGACAGGAATTTTATACAGCATACACCCCCTATCAGCCCGAGATAAGCCAGGGCACGCTCCAGTCTATCTTTGAATACCAGAGCATGCTAGCCTCTCTGACCGGCATGGATGTCTCGAATGCCTCCCTGTATGATGGCGCTACGGCCTTGGCTGAGGCTGCGATCATGGCCATCAGGGCCAAGAATCTCCGACGCATCCTCGTCACCCGTTCCACCAACCCGGCCTACCGGGCTGTGCTCAGGACCTATCTGGCGAATCATGCGATCGAGATCCAGGAAGTCCCCTTTGAGAGGACAAGCTCCCAGGTCGATCAGAAGATTCTGGAAGCGATGATCGGCGCTGATGCAGCCTTCTTCATCCAGAACCCGAACTTCTTCGGCACCCTGGAACCTATGGATGCCGTCGCAACCATCGCACGGCGCGCAGGCTTCTTTGGTATCATCGTTACAGAAGCAATATCCCTCGGTCTCCTCAGGAAACCGGGAGAGTATGGTCCAGATGCGGTACTCGGCGAGGCGCAGTCCTTCGGCAATCCGCCCAATGCAGGCGGACCCCTCCTGGGCTTCTTTTGTACAACACAAGAGTACCTCAGACGTATGCCGGGCAGGATTGTCGGCATGACGAAGGACTTCGCGGGAAACCCGGCCTTCTGCCTAACGCTTGCCACGCGGGAGCAACATATCAGGCGGGAAAAGGCCACCTCCAATATCTGCACCAATCAGGGGTTGTGCACAATCCGGGCTGCCATCTACCTGAGCGCCATCGGTCCGAAAGGACTGCGCTCCATAGCCACTCAGTGTGTGGCCGGTGCGCATCAGATCATGGGCATTCTGCAGGAAAAAGGTTTTACACCAGCGTTCACCGGACCGTTCTTCCATGAGTTCGTCGTGCGCATGGATATGGACAAGCGCAGAACCCTGGAAGAAGCTGGCATCGTACCGGGCATACCCATCGAGCGCCATTATCCCGAGATCCAAAATGGACTGCTCGTTACCGTTACGGAAATGAACACGCGCGAGGATTCGAAATGTCTGATCGAAACACTATAAGAACCTTCCCCGAGATCACAGAGCCGCTGCTCATTACGCGGAGCGCCCAAGGGAAAAACAAAAGACAGATCCCCGATCCGTTCAAGGCGGGGCTCCCCGCGGATCTCTCGGAGTTCATCAACCCCGAGCAAGCCACTATCCCTGACGTTTCCGAAGTTGAAACCGTCAGGCACTTCACGCGGCTGTCCCGGAAGAACTTCGGTATCGACCAAGGTATGTACCCACTCGGCTCGTGCACCATGAAGTACAACCCGAAGATCTGTGAGCACATTGCCAACAGGATCAAGAACATCCATCCTGCCGACAAACTGCCCATGCACAACGTCCTAAGGGCATTGGCCGCCCTCCAGCGTTACCTCGAAGAGATATGCGGGATGGATGCCTGCACCCTCTGGCCCGCGGCAGGTGCGCATGGTGAACTCACCGGCATGCTGATCATCCGCAAGGCTTTACAAGCCAAAGGGGCCAAGCGCGATACGGTCCTCATACCGGATATGGCTCACGGGACGAACCCGGCCTCCTGTGCGGTTGCGGGCTTTGCCACGCGGAGTATCCCCTCCGGCAAGCATGGCTTCCTTGAGGCCGGCACCGTGAAGGAGCACCTCGACGAGAACGTCGCTGCCCTCATGATCACCAATCCCAACACCCTGGGCATTTTCGAGCAGGAAATCGGCGAGATAGCCGATCTCCTCCATGCGCACGGCTCTTTCCTCTATATGGACGGGGCGAACCTGAACGCCATCCTCGGGATCACCCGCCCTGGAGACATGGGTGTGGATTGCCTGCATGTGAACCTCCACAAGACCTTCGGCACACCGCACGGGGGCGGAGGACCCGGGAGCGGCCCGGTCCTCGTACAGGCGCATCTGGAAAAATACCTCCCCATCCCCCGTATCGTCCATGAACCGCACCAGCTATTCAAGTTGAGCTACACTCCACCGGATTCGATCGGCATGGTCCACTCCTCTGTCGGGAACGTGAGCGTGCTCATCAAGGCACTCGTATATATCGTCAGCCTCGGTCCCAGAGGTCTCCTCGAGTGCTCCAAGACCGCCGCGCTGAACGCTAACTATCTCAGGGTGCAACTCGCACGATGCTTTGACCTGCCCTATAAAACCCCGACCCTCCATGAATTCGTGCTTTCCGACAAGCAGCAAAAGGACCGCGGCGTCACGACTCTGGACATAGCAAAGGCCCTCATGGATTACGGATTCCACCCGCCGACCGTCTATTTCCCGTTGGTGGTGCCGGGCGCCATCATGATCGAACCGACCGAGACCGAACCCTTGGAGGAGCTTGACCGATTCGTAGCCGCCATGGAGGAGATTGCCTCTCTGACCCAAAGCAACCCCGAGGTGTTCCATGACAAACCAAAACTGACACCCGTTGTACGGGTTGATGAGGTCTGGGCGGCACGGAATCTCTGCCTCACCTGGTCGATGACTGAATCCAAGCCGGAAGAAGAGGTATCTAAATGAAAAAAGGCTCTCTCTCTCGGAAGGATACCGATCTCGTGAGGAGGATGAAACATGGCGACCTCAAGGCCATGGAGGAGATCGTGAAACGGTATTCCAATAAGGTCTACAACCTGGCATACCACCTCACCCACGATACCTCCGCCGCCGAAGAAATCATGCAGGACGTATTCCTTACCGTGCTCTCCAAGATCAAAACCCTGGAAAACGATTCCTACTTCGCCACCTGGCTCTACCGTGTCACCACCAATGCCGCCTATGGCTTCCTGCGAAAGGAAAGGAAGTATGTAGACCAGATGCCAGTCGAAGACATCGACCATGATCAGGCCATGGCATATGACTGGTCAGAGCTGCCTGATGACATCCTCCTTTCAGACGAGAGCAAGGATATCATCCGACAAGCCATCGAATCCTTACCCGAATCTATGCGAACCATCGTGGTCATGAAGGATGTGGAAGGCCTGAAGAATGAGGAGATCTCAGAAGCATTGAGCTTGAGCATCCCAGCCGTGAAATCCCGTCTGCACCGTGGCAGACTGATGCTGAGAGATACCCTTTCCGTTTATTTCAGCAAGTATGCACCAGGGGGGAAGCCATGAATTGCAAAAGATATATCGCTCTCCTCAATGAGTTTGTAGATTGTACCCTACCCCAGGATATCCTGGATGACATCAGGGACCATATGGAATCCTGCGAAAGGTGCAAGATCTTCTACAAGACCTATTCCCTCACCATTACCCTTTCCCGGAAAGCGGAGACCACGTGCATGATAACCCCGGAACAAATAGCGCGACTGAAAGATATCCTCTTCAATACGCTCATGCCGGATAAATAATGCTCATTTCATCTCCCCTATTTCCCTAAAGCGAAGAGCGTTTTCGGAAAATACCGAGAGCCCTTCCCCCGTCGGGTAATGGGGAAAAGGGTTTTATATCTTGCATCTCCTTTTGTTTCGCTTTATTATGATATTCGATGGAACAATTAAGGCTTGAAAACCATCCTTTCCCGATCCTCATGAAGGAACTCATGGAAGCAAAGTTCTCCGGGATCGTGTTCTTGGCGAGCGAACAGTGGAGGAAGGGGCTGATCTTCAATGAGGGGAGGCTCTGCGCCATCCAATCCAACAAGCCAGGTGAATTCCTCGGGTATATTCTCATTGGGCTGGGCAAGATATCCGCGCAAGATAACGCCTCATCACTGGAGAAGGCGCGCACGGACAGGGTGAAGCAGGGGTACATCCTGCTGGAAAGGGGCCTCATCCAGCCTGATGATCTTGCATATGCTTTGCGTCATCAGATTGAAAAGAGATTCCTGGATATCTTCTCCTGGAAAAAAGGGACCATTCAGCAGGTCCAGAAGACGATCGACAAGTCCCCGGAACTGGGCCTGGAAGAACTCGCCTTCATGGTGAGAAAAGGGGTGAAAGAGCTTCTGCCATTTTCCAGTGTCATCGATGCGTTCTCCCCCTATGCCGGGGCTAGGCCAAAGCAGATGAAAGACGACCTACCGAAGGAATCGGGGATCGATATGCAAAAGATCACCCCCCAGACGGTATCCGAGATCCTCCTCATAGGACAGGAAACAGCGCGGTCACTCCTGGGCCTGTATTGCACAGGGTACGTAGGCTTCGAAGAGAGCGAGCACCAGGTCCTCATCGAGCAGCTCAAAAAAACATTAAGGGATATCAAGGAAAAAGATCCCCTTGCGGTCCTCGGAGTGGACAAAACCATTTCCGATGGGGGTTTGAAAAGGATGTACATCAGACTGGTCAAGGCAAATCATCCCGACGCCTATTCTCATGTTGAAGATACTGAAGTGAAACGCCTGGCAAACGATATATTCACCGAGATCCAGAAGGCCTATGACGAGACCCTGCGGATACGGGAGGGGAAACCTCCCGAAAAGAAGGGGATAGACGAAAACATCCAGGCGGAGCTCATCTATGCCCAGGCTACGGATGCCATGAAGGCGAAAGACTATCAGAAGGCGATGGATATGTTCAGGCTCTGTGTGAACATGCGCCCGAATGAGCGGGTGTTCGCCGAGAGCTATATCAAAACCATGTTCCTGAGGTGGCAGGCTACCGGTGCCGGCAACAGCATGGAGATCAAGGTGAACATCGGGGATGCCGCCAAGCGGTTTCCCAACTCCGATAGCATTTATATAATCCTGGGCTGGGTGCTGAAGCAGGAAGGGTCGGTCAAGGCCGTCGAAGCCTTCCGGAAGGCCCTCGAGATTAATCCGAACAACCTCGATGCACAGCGGGAGATTCGCCTCTACCAGATGAGAGGCAGAATCTAGTTTTTATAGAGAAATTCCTTTTGTACAACGAATTCCCCCCCCATAACCTCTCTGCTCACTGCCCTGGGATCCACCGGGAGGTCAAGGGGCGAAGTCGAGTGCCGTAAAAGGTGTATATCTGTTCACTCGTCGGGCATGGCTGCATTATCGAGCAATTCTCTGATCTTGGGTGGGATATAGACCTCGTCGAGATTGATGAGGCTGAGGCCCCCGAGGATAAGCCTGTTGCGCTCCCCATAAGGGGCATGGGTGTCGTAGATCACCATGACCCTGTCATCGAACCTGCATACCCCACCCTTCCGGTTTATCCTGTCCTCGACGATATCTACACCGGCGTGCAGGGCGGTCTCATATAAGAGCTTGAAGAGTTCCCTCTGATGCCTTTCTTGGTCCATTATACCCTGCCGAAATCATCCTCCAAACGGGTAATGTCATCCTCGCCGAAGTACTCCCCCTGCTGGACCTCGATAAAGACCAGCGGCGTACCGCCGATGTTCTGAATCCTATGGACCGCGCCGCGAGGTATGTTTACCGACTCATGCTGCTGGAGATCGATATCCTTCTCATTGAGCTTGACCCTGGCATGCCCAGAGACAATGATCCAATGTTCTGCCCTCCGCGTGTGGGACTGGAGGCTCAGGCGCCTTCCAGGCCATACGGTTATCCTCTTGACCTTGTGATCGTCCATATCCGAGAGCACTCTGTAGTAGCCCCAGGGTCGGTGATCCTCGGTCGCCGTCTCCTTCCCGACCCTTTCATAGGCCTTGATATAGGGGTCGAGAATATCCCCTCCTCTCTCGAGGATGAAGAGAAACTTCAATTCCGGTATCACCCATGCGCTTTCGGTTGCCACAAAGAAACACCGCTGGCTGGCTGTTTTGTAAACGGTCAATTCGTCCTCGGTCAGGCATCCATCAATGGTGGTTAAAATCGGGGTTGCGATGAAACTGCTAAAAAGGAGCGGGACATACCCCATGGTGTTATGGATGATATCATACCCTGGGGCATCCCGCATGAAGATTGCGAGATCGAGGTAGTCTTTGGCCGAAAAGGGGGATGACCTGCGGAAGGCAACCACATCATGGCCCCGGTTCGCCAGCCCTTGTGCAAGGCCCTCATAAGATCCATCACTCTTCATCATCAAACCAATCTTCATCGAATGTATGCCTCCCACCTTCAAATATCTTCAAGCAAGGTTTTTAGGCAAGAAAAAAGAGGAGGCCTTTTCACGCACCTCCTCTTGAATTGATTCCGGGGGTTTTTCAGAGATATGCTAATCAAGCCCGGCGGCCTTCACGACGAGCTCGGCAATGTCGAACGACTGGAGCTTCTCCTCGTATCCGAGCTCCTTGATGCCGTCGGAAAGCATAGTCAAACAGAACGGACACGCAGAGCAAACGGTCTTCGCACCTGTCTCCAGGGCCTCCTGCGTCCGCTTCTGGTTGATCCTCGTGCCTAGATGCTCTTCCATCCACATCCTGCCGCCGCCGGCGCCGCAGCAGAAGCTCTTGGCATGGTGGCTCTTCATCTCCACGAGATCCCCCGATTGCAGGGACTTGATGATATTTCGCGGTTGATCATAGATATTGTTGTATCTCCCGAGGTAGCAGGAATCATGGAACGTGAGGGTGCCAAGGCCCTCGATAGGCTGCTTAAGAGTGATCTTGCCCTTCTTGATCAGATCATTGAGGATCTCGGTGTAGTGGTACACCTCGAAATCGCCGCCGAGTTCCTTGTAATCGTTCTTGATGGTGTTATACCCGTGCGGGCACATGGTGATGATCTTCTGCACACCATAGGCCTTGAAGGACTCAATATTCGCCGTAGCCAGCGCCTGGTAGATGTACTCATTGCCGATCTTCTTCGCCGAGTCGCCACAGCAGCCCTCTTCCGTGCCGAGGATCGCATAATCAAATCCGGCAGCGTTGAACAACTTGGCCAGGGCTATGGTGACCTTCTTGTTTCGGTCGTCGAAGGAGCCTGCGCAACCCACGTAGAAGAGGTATTCCGCTCCGCCTTTTTCGGACATGAGCGGGATCTCGACCCCCTGAACGCTACCGTCATCGAGCATCAGCGGGGTGCAGGTCTTGGTCCAGTCGGCACGAGTATGCGCACCGATGCACCACGGGTTGGAGTTGTTCTCAAAGCCCTTGAATACAACCTGCACCTCGGCGGGGAAGTCGGACTTCATCATCACGAGGTATCGCCTTAAGTCGATGAGCTTCGGAAACTGGAGAATATATGCCGGACATGCGTCTACGCATGCCATACAAGTCGTACAGGACCAGATGGTATCCTTCTTGATGCAATCCTCGATGAGCTGCAATCCGGCGTACGCCTCATCGGGGATAATCCGCACCTTGCCGTCGGCATCGATGGCAAACTTTGCCTTTTCCTCGAGATAAGTCTTGATATTCAGGATCACATCCCGGGGCAAAAGGGGTTTATCGGTATTGAACGCGGGACAGACCTCGACGCACCTGCCGCAACGCACACAGGCCTCTGTATCGAAGAGATCCTTCCAGGAGTATTCTTCCACATTGTGGATGCCAAAGGTCTCGGCAGTCTCGAACATCTCGGGCGGCATCACCTTGATAGGCGGCTGCGCCGTAATCGGACGGAGGAAGATATTGACCGGTATGGTAAAGATATGAAGCAACTTGGAGTAGGCGATATAGACAAAGAAGAAGAGCACGCTGAAGAGGTGGATCCACCACATGAGCAGGTGGGTGAGCTTTAAAGCGCTGATGCTCATACCGCCAAACAGATATGCGCATATTCTACCGCCGAACGAGTACCAGACATAATCATGCATGGGGTCCCCAAGCTGCAGCTCGGTAGCCGCCATACGTAGTGCCTCAACCAAAAAACCGGTGAGGATGATCACCAGGATAAGCCAGAGGATGATCTTATCTTCCGGCTTATCATCGAGCCAAGTGGGCTTGATGAAGTATCTCCTCACCATCGCCATGAGGAGGCCAACCAAGACCATGACGCCGGCAAAATCGGTAATAACGGAATACGCAAGGTATACATTGCCCTCCATGAAATGCACATGCCAGATGGGTTCGATGACATCCACCTGGAGGAAATCCAGGCCTGCACCGATGAAGAGGATAATGAAACCCCAGAAGATGAGGAAATGGAAGATCCCCTGATATGGTTCTCGGAGGATCTTCTTGTGGCCGAACACATCCCACACGGCATACCAGAATCTCCCCCACAGATTATTGAGTCGGTTCACATCCGATCCGCTCGCTATCGTCATCATCTTGATACGGGCCCAGAAACCGCCCTTATAAAGGCCCCGGAATAAGAGCAGGATGGCAACCAGCGCCAAGATATACGTGAGCGGTTCCGAGATGGGGAATCCTTCACCCTTTACATTCCAGAATATCTCTCTCGTAATAGTGCCAACTCCGTGCATATCTCCCCCTGAATCCTTTGTTGGGGATGGGTTTGGCCCATCCCCTCACCTGTGATCAATTAACCCTTTATCTTTTTCACCTCGGTGGTCAGGGCCGGAAGAACCTTGAAGAGGTCGTCCACAACACCATAATCTGCTTTGGTGAATATAGGCGCCTCGGGATCCTTGTTTATGGCGACGATCACCCTGGAAGTTCCCATACCTGCTAGATGCTGGATGGCACCGGATATACCGGCGGCGACATACAGGTTCGGGCTGACGGTCTTACCGGTCTGGCCGACCTGGTAGGCATGATCTCTCCAGCCTGCGTCAACGGCGGCCCTGGATGCACCCGTGGTTGCGGTCGGACCGAAGGCATGGGCAAGCTCCTCAAGCATGGCGAAGTTTTCGGGTCCCTTCATGCCCCGTCCACCGGAGACGATGATTTCGGCCTCGGTCTGGTCGGGCTCCTTCGTGGCGGTAACTTCGACCGCCCTCACCACGACCTTGATCTTGGAAGCATCCAGGCTGACGGCCACATTCTCGATTGCACCGATACCGGCTGTCGTTGTAGCCGTGAACGAGTTCGGCCGGATGGAGATAATCTGCGGATCACCTGTGGCCTCTACCATGACATAGGCCTTGCCAGCATAAATAGGCCTCTTCGCCACGACCTTCCCGCCTTCGAGATTGAGATCAACCACGTCGGAGAGGGATCCAACCTTGAGCCGTGCGGCCAATGCGGGAGTCAGGTCCCGGCCCTGTGCGGATGCCGCGGTCAAGATAACGGACGGCTTCACTTTGTCAACGACCTGGGCGATTGCCTGCACATATGCCTCGGTGACATAATCTTTGAAATCCGGGGCGTCAACCACATAAATTTTGTCCGCGCCATACTTCGCAAGATTGGGGGCCAGCCCTGCTACGCCGCTGCCGATGAAGACTGCGGAGACTTCGCCGCCCAAGCTCTTGGCCTTGCTGGTTATCTCGTATGCTGCCTTCTTGATTTCGCCCTTTTGTACTTCTGCATAGATAAGCGTTCCTGGCATAGTTCTTTCCTCCTTCCCTAGATGAGCTTGGCTTCTTCATGCAAGGCCTTGGCAAGCGCTCTCGCCTTTGCCTCGGCATCGTCGCCCTCGACCTTCTTGCCTGCCTGACGTGCCGGTGGCAAGATTATGCTCTTGGTCGTGGTCATGGGGGCCTGGTTTACACCGAGGTCGGCAGCCTTCTTTACATCCACAGGCTTCTTCTTCGCCTTCATGATGCCGGGCAGAGAAGCATAGCGGGGTTCATTGAGTCCCTTCTGGGCCGAGAAGATCGCTGGCAGTGGGACTTCT
>CAYGXB010000044.1:0-14391 GCA_964353605.1 uncultured Bacteriovoracaceae bacterium | reverse complement strand
AGGCCCCTTGAGAGAACTACGAGGGTTGGTGAGTCATGGGGTGTCCAAACGAGACAGGAGAATTGACTCCCCAAGTCCATTGAGCTATAAAACCCGGTGTATGAAGCAGTGGTACGTGGTGCAGACGAATCCGAGGGAAGACAGTATTGCAACGAGCGCACTGAAGCAGATGGGAATCGATGTCTATCAGCCGTTCATGCAGAAGTATGTCTTCCATGCGCGGAAGAAGACGTTGAAACGCTACCCCCTCTTCCCGAACTATCTTTTCGTGAACCTGAGCTCATCCGAAGAGAACCTTCACAAGGTAAGGTGGTGTCGGGGTATCAGGAGAATTCTCCTCGATAATTACATGCCCATTCCTATAGATAAGGATTTCATCGAGGGACTCAAGACCATGGAAGACAAGGAGGATGGCGTCATCAGAAAGCCCATGGATTTCAAAGCGGGCGATCTTGTGAGGGTGAAGGCCGGACCGATGAAGGACATCCTGGGCGTTTTCGAATCCTGGGACTCGGATGAAGGCAGGGTAAAGATATTGATCGAGATGGTGAGCAACAAGGCGAAGGTCGTCCTGCATTCCTCCCTTTTAGAGAAGGCATAGGGGGCTCATATCCAGACCATATTCGGCAACCCGCGGGGATTGAAGGCATCTGAGGTCAGGGCCCTCGAGCGGCTGTACCGGAGGAAGATCCCGTCCGATGCCGCCTTCACCCATGAATTGTGCTCGGAAATATGCCGTATCTCCCGCGAGACCGGCATCCAGATCGGGGTGCTCATCGACCGCTCCGGATGCATCGCATATGTCATAGCCGGCGATGGAAGCGGTATCTCCATCCCCAAACTCGACAGGAGACGCTCTCACTCCGGCCGTCTCCAGGGTCTGCGATTGATCCATACCCACCTGGGCGGGGGAGGCTTATCCGCCGAAGACCTCACCGATCTGGCCCGGCTCAGGCTCGATATGATCTATGCTATCGCCGTGGATGAGGACGGCAATCCGGGACTCGCCTATGGTGCCCATCTCTCTCCGGACGGCGAGTCGAATCTCGTCTGGAAGCTCCTCGACCCCGTTCCGACCTACCGGATCGACATACCCTTTGACACCTTTATCAGCGATCTCGAGGATGTCATCGGCAGAATGCACCCCGCGAAGAAGGTTCTCGGTGGAGATAAGGCCGTCCTCGTGGCCGTGGGGACTGCTTCCGAGGCCACGGAGATACATGTGGAGGAGCTCAAAGGGCTGGCGCGATCGGCAGGGATAATCGTGCTCGATACCATGATCCAGAAGAAACCCAAACCCGACCCGAAGTACGTGGTCGGCAAAGGTAAGTTGATGGAGATCTACGTCAAGGCGCTGGCCAAAGATGCGAACCTCATCGTCTTCGATCATGAGATCACCCCTTCGCAGGCGCGGTCAATATCCGATCTCGTGGATATGCGGGTCATAGACCGGACGCAGGTCATCCTCGATATATTCGCCAAGCGCGCACGATCCATGGAGGGTAAGATCCAGGTGGAGCTGGCCCAGTTGCGCTACAACATGCCGAGGCTCGTGGGAAAGAACCCCGCTTTGAGCAGGCTCGCCGGTGGTATCGGGACCAAGGGTCCCGGGGAGACGAAGCTCGAGATAGACAGGCGCCGGGCGAAGGAGCGCATGGCAAGGCTCGAGAAGGAGACGCGGCGTATCAGCACCAAACGGGGGCTCACGCGGCGGAAACGGCTCGCGAAGCATATTCCGGTCATATCCATTATCGGGTACACCAACACCGGGAAATCCACCCTCCTCAACGTGCTGACCAAGAGCAAGGTTTTTGTAGCCGACATGCCGTTTGCCACCCTCGATCCTTCGAGCAAGCGCCTCAGGTTCCCCCGGGATATCGAGGTGATCATCACCGATACCGTGGGGTTCATCGGGGATCTGCCGGGTGACCTCAAGGCTGCCTTTATGGCGACCCTGGAGGAGCTCTTTGATGCGGATCTCCTCCTCGAGGTGATCGATGCCTCTGACCCGCACATAGAATACCGGATGCTGGCGGTGGATGATATCCTGAACGGGCTCGGACTTCAGGGCAAGCCGCGCCTGAAGGTGTTCAACAAGGCGGATAAATGCGATCCTTCTCAGGTGCAGGGATTGGTACGTAGATACGACGGTGTCCTCATCTCGGCCCTTGACCGGTCCACATTGAACCCCCTCATAGGGCGGATGGAGAGGTTCTTTATCGAGGGATAGTCCTTACCCTCATGCTTTCCCTTCTTTCCTGATGACGAAGTCTGGGTAGAGCGTTTTGAAGCATTCAGGGCAGATGCTGTGAGAGAACTCTGCCTCGGAGTGATCCTGGATATACGCCTCGAGTTGTTGCCAGTAGCCCTTGTCATCACGTATCTTCTTGCAGGCGGCGCATATTGGCAGCAGTCCGTTCAATTGCTTCACCCTGGCGAGCGCCTCCTGGAGTTTTCGGACGAGTTCCTCGCGTTTTTCCTCGGCCTCCTTGATCTCGACGATGTCCCGGATCAGGCCGTCGTAGGAGATGAGGTTGCCCTGGCTATCGTAATTTGGGACAGGGGTGTTTCTCACCCAGCGCATGACACCGTCTTTACGTATGATACGGTGTTCGAAGGGTCCGGGGTTCCGACCGGAAAGGATGTCCGCTATCTGTTTCCGGACGATTTCCCGGTCTTCATCGTGGACCATGCGGATCCAGAGATAGGGGTCGGATTTGAACTCTTCCGACGAATAGCCGGTTACCGCCTTGCAGGCTGATCCATGGGTTGTCTCGATCGGCCGGCCATTTTCGACGCGCACGGTGAAGATGTAATCCGTGACCGCCTCGGTGATCCTCCGGTACCGCACCTCGCTCTCGCGGAGGGCATTTTCAGAGAGAATGCATGCTTGGAGCAGGATTTCCAGATCACGGACTCTCTGTTCCAGATCCTCATAAGAGGGTTTTTTCGTCATGTGCCTATGATAAGATAAAATGCTGCGTTGTCAAGAGGGGTCGGTGTGAGATTGCCCATCTCGAACAAGATCAAGCTTCATACCCGCTGTCCGTATGCCCTGACATTGGGCGGTTATAGCGAAAGGACCGGCGTCCGTCTTGGGCGATTGACCCCCCCTGCAAACAGGGGGGCAAGGGTATCAGCCTATGGCGCTTTTCCTCCGTTTTCCTTCTTTCCGCCGGGAAGGATGACATCGACAGGTTTGGTGAGGATGTCCACGGGCAGGTTGAGGACACGCAGGAGCGATTCCGCCACCGGTTTCGAGATGGTATTGGACGGCAGATGCTGCGCCGATGTATCATCGATCGGTCCTTTCACCCTTACGCTCACCACGATGAGCGTGCCCTTATCCCCGGTGAGCACCCAGCCAACGATCGGGATTCGGCTGATAGTCTTGTCGAAGGTTTCCAGGGGCTCGATCCCCATGATGGCATCGATATATTTGGTAGGAATGGTGTATTTCCCGATCGCAGAGACCTGGAGGGAGTTGCTGTCCAGGTAGAAGTCTTCGAAGCTCACCACGGAGTCGCGGATGGTGAAGGTCGAGGAGAGGAAATTAAAGGGGAAGCCTCCATGGAGGAGGTCGAACTCCCCGGTTTTGATTATTTTGTAGGGATTGAGGACGCTGAATATCCGGGAAACCAGATTATACCTTTGGATACGGCCCTTGCGCGCCGCGAAGGATACATCGCCGTTGACTGCATCCGCATTCCCCCACAGGTGGCCTTGGAGGTCCATCTGTCCCTCCATCCAGGGAGAGGCCGTGGCGAAGGCCCTGATGAAATCGGCGACGGGTGCATCCTTGATGCCCAGATTCAGATCGTAGGACGAGCCCCCCCCTGGGTTCAGCATGCAGGATCCCTTGAGGGTTCCCGACGGACCTGAGAAATCCATATTCACGAGACGCAGCACCCCTTGCTCCAGCTCGGCGCTGGCCTCCCCCTTATCGACGGGTATGCCGTAGAGGTCCACCCTGGTCAGGGAGAGTCGGCCCTTGGCCCTGAATTTCTTCGGGAGATCGAGCTTGCCTTCGCCCGAGCCGCCGATCTTGAGGCTATCAACAGAGACATCCCCGCTCAGGAAAGGTGTTTCACCCAGCGTGAGTGATCCGCTCATATCCACCGTCATCTTCTCCTGCTTGATCGTGAGGGAGGCGCTCGTGATCCTGTCGTTGTCGATGATGATGAGGCCGTTAAAGGAGACAGGCTTTTCCTTGTAGAGCAGTCGCGCTCGATCCAGATTGAGGCTCCCAGCCACCTTGGCCGCCTTTTCCACGGCAACATGGAGAACGCCGACAAGGCTGCCATCCAGAGGTGCATAGTCAGCTTTCCCCGATGGCTGCAGATTGGCCAGGTTTATGATGCCGGCAATGATGAAGTTTGCCTGGTCCCCGTTCAGGTTGATCTGGGTATGGATCAGGTCAGGATTGAGCGAGACTACCAGGTCAGGAATGGTGATGGATGTGACGGGAGCAAGGCGTGCACTGAAGATTCCCTTGCCGGTAAGCGGGCCCTTTTTTGACCGGAGACGGTTACCGAAAAGGGAGAGTTCCTGCGATGCAAACTCGAGTTCGCCTTCCAGAATGGGCCATTTCCCGGAGCCGCTGAGCTGGATGGTGGTGTCCTTATCCAGGATATCCAGATGGAAGGTCTCGAAGGCAGGAAGCCCTTTCGTCTTGAGCGCGAAGGTAAAGAGCTGCTGCTTGAAGGGATCATGCAGGCTGACGCTGAGGCTATCGACAGGTCTGCCATTCCATACCCCTGCAAGCTGCATGATGACCGGAGCTGCGTAGTCTTCGGCGGTAGCCATTCCGGTGAGGTGCTGGATTAATTCCTTGTCCCAGGAAAAGCTGCAATCCGTGAGGGTAACACCACCCTTGACGACGGCCGTGTTCGTGATTTCCTCATAGTAGACGAGGACCGTGCCCCGTATTGATCCTCCCGCTACGTGATTGACGGGGTTGATGACTTTCTGGATTTCCTCCGGCAATACGCTGGCCCTCCAGGCATCGACGAAGTCGGAGGCTGCCATGTCGAGATCGACCCCGAGCGATAACCTGAATCCCCGGGATGCGATGTCCGGGAACTTGAGGTTGACCGCCTTGATTCTGGATTTCCCTATCATGCCGGTGAGATCCCGCACCTCGATCGTCCCCGCCCTTGCCACCGCCAACCCGGTGACGCCAGTCACCCGCGTGCCTCCAAAGGCAGCGAAGCTCTGGCCGTTGATCGTTTCCTCCACAAAGAGATTCTTGAGGCAGGTATTCCATGCGGTCATCTCCGCGAAGGTCCCTTGGTAGCGGATGATCGGAAAACGCGAACGTCCGTCCCTGATCTGCTTCGTGAGCAGGTCCTTGAGCCACGGCGGGAATTCATCGGTCGGCAGGCATTGTACCACGTCTTCGTACACGAACTCGCCGGATTTCAGCTCGAGGTCGAGCATGGCCGTTTTGATCTCCTTGAGACCCTGGATGCGTGCCGATCCGGTTAGGTCGATAAGGGATGACTTCAGGTCGATCGCTGTGCATTTTAGCGTTTCCCTGTCACCCTCCGCGCTGATATTCAGGGCCGCCTGTGCGATGCCTGCGCCCCAGGGGAAGATGATATCCCTCCCCTGGATGGAAAGGGAGCATGCATAGCGGTTCATATCGGTCCTGAAGTTCATGGTGCAAGCAGCCTGACCTTTTACCTTGGCGGCGATTCTCTCCAGGACAATAGCGTGCGCTTTGAGGCTGCCTTTCCAGGTATGGGAGAGCTTCCAAGCCGAGATATCTGTCGATCCGCCCAGGGTGTCTCCCTTGAGATTGATGCGCGAGCCGCTGATTGACCCCCTGATCTTATCTACGACGATCTCGCGGCCCTTGAACTTTAGCCGCAATGTTCCGTGCGTGGTCCTTATCAGCGGCAATGAAGGCGTCTGCGCCTGCGGCTTGATCTTTTCGAGATTCACGATGAACTCGGGATTTTCCAGGGCGATATCCTTTATCTCAACCCTGCCCAGCAGGAGATACCAGGGGGAAAACCGGGCAATGGCGCTCTCGGCCTTCATATAAAGATCATCCTTGCTTCCGAGTTCGATGCCTCCCAGGGTGACCACTGGTCGGTTCATGATATCGATCGAGAATTCCCGGATGGTTACTGCTTTCTTGAGCCTCTTTTGCAGCTCGTATTCCACGAGAGAACGCAGGGCCTCGGGTCTCAGAAAGGCATGGTAAAGGGTGCTGCCGAGGATAATGAGGATGATGAGGATGATTGGTATAAAGATCTTTTTGGAGATTTTTTTCATGTCTTTCCTTTCCCAGATAGTACATTTGTCTTATAATGTGCAAGGGGTTCTATGAAAAAGGGGATAGGGCTTTATCTGGTATGGGTCTTTTTTGTCTCCGGGACTGGTTTCGCCTTTGAGAGACCGGCGGTAGAGCGTTTTGTACTCGATAACGGCATGACCTTCCTCCTCCTGCCGCGCCCGTCACCCTCGATCTCGTTCGAGGTGCGGGTGAAGGCGGGGAGTGTTGATGAACCGCAGGGGAAGACAGGGCTTACCCATATGCTCGAACACATGATGTTCAAGGGGACACCCTCCATCGGAACAACCGATTATGCCAAAGAGCAGTCGATTCTCGATGCAATGGATGCCGTTATGCGAGCCCTGCAGGCCGCTCCACCCGAAGAAAGGGACAAGCTCACTTCGGAATTCAAGGAACTTGCCCAACGGGCGGCGCAGTATCAGGTCCCTGGCGAGTTCGACAAGATCTATACCCGTGCAGGCGGCATTGGCCTGAATGCCTCGACCTCCCCCGATCTCACTTCCTACCATGTCACTCTCCCCCGGGGCAGGCTCGAGTTCTGGGCCGTCATGGAAAGCCTCCGCATGAAGACCCCCGTCTTCCGCGAGTTCTATGCCGAGCGGGATGTGGTGCTCAAAGAAAGGGCCGAGCGCGTAGACTCATCCGACAAAGGCAGCCTCTATGAGCAATTCCTCCTGCATGCCTTCGCGGTGAATCCCTACCGGACACCGGTCATCGGCTTCCAAGAAGATGTCTCCCGCCTGACGAGGGCCGATCTCATGGAATACTACCAAGCTCATTACCAGCCGCGAAACACCATCATCGCTATCGTCGGGGGCTTTGATCCTTTAGAGGCGCAGAGAGTGCTCACGCAGTATTTTGGGGATATCCCCCCCGGGGCAATCAGAGAGAACCGCTCTTTGCAAAAAAACCCGAGCAGATCCCAGGTCCGCATCTCCATGGCCTCGAAGGAAGAGCCCTTCTTGCTCATGGGTTTCCACAAGCCGAAACTTCCCACCCGCGACGATACCTGCTTCGATGTCATCGAGGACGCCCTGACCGGAGGAAACTCCGCACGCCTGGTACGGGCGCTGGTGACGCAGGGCATAGCCTCCAGCGTCGAGACCTATAACGGCTATCCGGGGAGCCGTTTCGACAACCTCTTCGTTCTATCCGCAGCCCCGCTCAAGGGACACAAGCCGAAGGAGCTCGAGGATGTTATCTGGAGAGAGATCGATAGGATCAAGCAGGACGGCATGAGCGAACGCGAACTCGCGCGTGCGATCCGGTCGGTCAAGAAATCCATACTCCAGAGCCTGGAAACGGATGCCGGGGCCGCCGGACTCCTCTCCTACTATGAAGCCCTTGCCGGGGATTACAACTATATCTATGCCAACCTGAGCGCCATGGAAAAGATCACGACCGCGCAGGTCAGGGAATGCGCACGGAAATACCTGAACCCGGAAAACGCCACCATCGCCTCTTTGGGAGCATGAATATGCGGGCCCTGCAGGCAATCATGATGCTCCTGTTCGTCATCTCCGGTTGCGCCTCCATGATCGATCCACGGGTGCTGGCGACACAGCCGGTAGAAGCCTCCATCCCGATTGCTCCGCTTGAGGACGGCATCTATACCCTGCCGGGAAGCGGGGTCTCTCACATCCTCCTCCTCTTCCCCGGCGGTACCATCCTGGACTCCAGAGGGAAGGAAGGGGCCGTAGAGCTCCTGTGCTCTGCCATGATTGCGGGAGGGACAAAGGATGCTAACCCCGCAGAGGTGGAAGGCGCCCTCGATGACCTCGCGATCGACATCTCCATCAACCCCCAGAGGGAATATACCCTCGTCGGTATGAGCTTCCTCGACGATGTTACCGGGAAGGCCATGCAGTTGCTCCTCGACATCCTGAAAACCCCCCGTCTGGATGCGAGCAGGCTCGAGACCGAGCGGGGGATCCTCACAGAGAGCATCATCCGGGAAGAAGAGGACGCCGTCACCGTGGCCTTCGATACCTACCGGGCGCATTACTACCGGGGCGATCCGCGGGCGTACAAGCCGACCCCCGATACGATCAAGGCGATTAGCCGGGATGATCTGGTCAACCTGCACCGGATGATCTTCACCAAGCGGCCCCTGATCGGCGTCATCGGCAGACTCGAGAAGCACTATGCGGGACTTCTCAAGGATGCCTTCCTGACCACCTGGACAGCGTTTCCCCTAGGCCCGTCGCCAAACCCCGCATTCGGCTCCTTCCAGGGCTCGGCCAAGGAAAGACAGTGTGTGTTCCTCATGGCGCATGCCGCCCCCACTATGCATGCTGTCGACTATGCGGCTAGCGTTGTTGCAGATCACATCATCGGCTCGGGCGGCTTCAGCTCCCGCCTGGTCAAGGAGGTCCGCACCCGGGAAGGCCTCGCCTACTCGGCCAACAGCTTTTACCAGACACGCCCGCGCTGGGGGGTCTTTGGCATCACCGTGATCACCGAGCCCTCGGCGCTGAAGCAGGTCAGAAATGCCGTGGACAGGGTCTTCTCTGAAATAAGGAGCGGCATCTCGGAAGAGGATGTCACCTGGGCCAAGCAGGCGGTCATGAACCGCTACGCCATCCTCTATAACACCCCCGCCAGCATCATCTCCCACACCATGGACGCGGCCTTCTACGGCATACTGCAAGACTTCGATGCCGGTTTTCTCGCCCGAGTCGGTACGCTCACCCGGACGGACGTCCAAAACGCTGCACTGAAGCTCATCGAAGGGCCATGGGTTGAGGTAGTGATAAACCCTGGAGATTGAGAATCCGCGCTCTTCCCGGGGGAAATGATGGTGTTGACTGAGGAATCAGTTCTGATTGCCTTGCGCTGGCTTTTATGGAATACTGGCCAAGACAACAGCATATACTACCAGCAGACTAAGGAGGCTCTATGTCAAATGTCGTTATCGTGAGCGGGATCAGAACGGCGGTCGGTGCCTTTGGCGGTGGTTTGAAGGACGTACCGGCCAAGGATCTCGGTGCACTGGTGATCAAGGGGGTGCTCGAAAAGGTCGATTTGGTCCCGGTGGTTTCTCTCCAGATGAAGCAGGACGCCCCGGATAAATGCAAGGATGATGGTTTGTGCTCGGTCGAGCAGCAGCACTGCAACTGGCCGGAAGGCAAGGAGATCGTGGTGGACGAGGTGATCATGGGCAATGTCCTCACCTCCGGCCAGGGGCAGAATCCCGCGCGTCAGGCCATGATCAGGGCGGGGATGCCGAAGGAGACGAACGCCTTCACCATCAACAAGGTGTGCGCCTCGGGCATGAAGGCCATCGCCTTGGCCGCAGCCGCCATCAAGGCCGGCGATGCCGAGGTCATGATCGCAGGCGGCATGGAGAACATGAGCGAGGTCCCCTATGCCATGCCGAAAGCGCGCTGGGGCTACCGCATGGACATGCCCTATGGACAGATCATGGACCTCATGGTTTTTGACGGCCTCTACGAGATCTTCTATGGCTACCACATGGGCGTAACCGCCGAGAACATCGCCGAGCGCTACGGAATCACCAGGAAGGACCAGGACAAGCTCGGCTACGAGAGCCATATGCGCGCCCGGAAGGCGATTAAGACGGGCCTGCTCAAGGATGAGATCGTCCCCGTCATCATCCCGCAGAAGAAGGGCGACCCCATCGTTTTCGACACGGATGAACGGCCGATGGACACCACCCTCGAGAAGATGGCAAAACTCGCCACGGTCTTCAAGAAGGACGGGACCGTTACGGCGGGCAATGCCTCCGGCATCAACGATGCCGCCGCGGCATGCCTGATCATGACCGAGGCCAAGGCCAAGGCTCTTGGTCTCAAGCCCATTGCCAGGATCAAGGGTTATGCGACCGGCGGCGTCGATCCGGCCTTCATGGGACTCGGTCCGATCCCGGCGGTGCGCAAACTCCTGAGGATCACGGGGACGAGCATCAAGGACTATGGACTATTCGAGCTCAACGAGGCCTTCGCCTCCCAGGCCATCGCCTGCATGCGGGAGCTCGGCATCGGCGAGGAGATCTGCAACGTGAATGGAAGCGGCATCTCCATCGGACATCCGATCGGCTGCACCGGCGCCAGGATCGTCATCGCGCTCATGAACGAGATGAAGCGCAGAAACGTCGGCCTCGGCCTGGCATCCCTGTGCATTGGCGGCGGTCAGGGCATGGCCCTGGCCATCGAGACGGTTTAATTCCCCTTTGTATCAATCCTCCCGGCCCCCCTTGAAGACCAAGGGGGCTCAGGGGGATTGAGCTTTTATAGCGGAGCAGCACATCCTGCCGAACCTGTGGGGCGATGTCCTTTTCAGAGACGCAAGCGACCCTCTCCCTGGATCGAAACACAGCTGCGAACTTTTTTTAACCTCACCTTTGCGGGATCAGCCTGAACACCTTCTCGAAGGCCTCGAGGGAGAGGTCGATGTCATGGTCGCTGTGGGCCATGCTGGTAAAGGCGCGGTTGCCGTATTTGGTGATCAGCCCTTCGGATAACAGGGCCGTGGCCAGGTTGTCGACCGCCGCCTTGCGCTGCAGGGCGCTCATGAGCATGCCCTCTTCGCGCAGATCGCACGCTATCGGCGCTGCGGTCTCGAAATGGATGAAGGACTTGATGTTGTAGGCAAAGAATGGGAAGCCCATCTTTCCAAAGAGGCCGTTGAGGCCTTTGGTCAGCCTGTCGGCGGCTTGCGCTGCCTTTTCGATAGCATCCTCCTCTGCGATGAAGGTGAGCGCCCAGTATCCCGCGGCGGTGGAGAGCGGGTTGGCGCGCATCGTCCCGCCGATGAAGGCCCGGCCCTTGCCGGGCTGCAACCCGGAGACGAAGCACTCCATGATGTCCTTCCTGCCCCCCACACCGCCGGAGGATGGGAAGCCGTGGGTAATGAGCTTGCCCAGGATGGTGACATCCGCCTGCACGCCATAGTATGCCTGGGCGCCGCCCATGCCGAGGCGAAAGGCTGTGACCACCTCGTCGAAGACGAGCAGGGTGCCGTACATCGTACAGAGCCTGCGGATCTCCTTGGGGAAATCGGGCGGCATCGGGATGGCCCCGGATTCGCCTCCCAGGGGCTCGATGAAGACCGCCGCCACCTCGCCGGTCTTGAGCGCCTTCTCGGTCGCCTCGAGATCGTAGGGCGGGTCGATGCAGATGAGGTGGGCGAAGTTCTCCCCCGGCACGCCTTCCGCGTCCATGAGGCCCGAATGGGGGATGTGCATGGCATAGAGGAACGGGTCGTACCAGCCGTGGTACGAGCCGCCCATCTTGACGATCTTCTTCTTGCCGGTGTAGACGCGAACCAGACGGGAGGCCGCCATGTTCGCCTCGGTGCCGGACTGGAAAAAGGTGAAGAGATCGATCGAGGGGAAATGCTTTTTGATGAGCTGGGTGATCTTGATCTCCCATGCGCTCGTCCACCCGGTTCCCACCCCCTCTTCCTGCATGACCTTAACCACCTCCTTGATGAGCGGCGGATAATTATGGCCGAGGATGACCGGCCCTGCCATCATGAGGTAGTCGATATAGGCGTTGTCGTCCACGTCCCACATGCGGGAACCGAGCGCCTTCTTGATGGTGAAGGGGTAGGGGTTGCGGTTGACGAGCATGTGCTGGAAACCGCCGGGGATGCAGGTGAGAGCTTCTTCATAGAGCTGTTTCGACTGCGGGGTTTGTGCCTCGAGTTTCCTGACGATCTCGGCCATCCTGTCCTCGGGGATGGCGTATATCGGCCCATGGGTGAGTTCATGACACCGTCGCATGATCTCTTCGTATTGCATGGCATGATCCCTCCTTTCTATCGCTTCCGGTCGATCTTCCCCCCTACCGGCCGGGGCATCGACCAAGCTATATAGACCGACAACACGGCCTGCGCCGCTCCCCATCAGGACTACATGAGCACGAAATGCGGCGTAGGCGCCGTGGTGATATCCACCACAGCCGGTCTGTCGCTGGCGACGGCTTCCTTCAGGGCGGGCGCGAGTTCAGCAATCGTCCGCACCTTGATGCCCAGGCAACCCATCGCATTCGCTATCACGGCGAAATCGGGTTCGGAGTATTCGGTCATCCCTTTGCGGCCGGGCGCCAGAAAGTCGCTCACGTTTCCGAGGGTGGCGTTGTTGAGGACCACATAGGTGATGGGCAGTCCATACTGGCGTGCCGTCTCGAGGCAGTGGAGCATCATGAACATGCCGCCGTCGCCGGCCTCGCAGATCACCCTGCGCCTGGGATTGAGGAGCTGGGCCGTAATGGCCGCAGCCACCCCCCAGCCCATCCCGGCGGCGCCACCCGCGGCGTAGACCTGGCCGGCCTTTTTGGATTGGAAGAGGTTGGCGAAGAACATGCGGTTGTTGCCCGCATCGAGGACCAGAATATCCTCCGGAGCGATGATCTCGTTGACCGCGTGCACGATCCTGCCGGGGGAGATCGGGACGGCATCCGATGCGAACATCTCGCTCTGGAAGCAGTTCCGTTCGGCCTTAAACTTCCTGATCTCTGCCACCCTCCCCTTGCTGTCGATCCCCTGTGCTTTGCCCTTGATCTCTCCCCTGATCGCCATGAGGGCGGCCTTGGCGTCCGAGGTGATTCCGAGCTCGACCGGGTAAGTCCAGCCGATGTTGCGGGGCTCGAGGTCGATCTGGATGATCTTCTGTTTCTCGGGCTGGATGAAGAAGGGGGAGAGCATCTTGGTATTGTCCGGGGCCAGACATGTCCCCACCGCGAGGATGACATCCGCGCCCACGATCCAGTCATTGGCGGCTTTCTGGCCGATGGTCCCCATGATCCCGAGGGCCAGGTCGTGGGTCTCGGCGATAGCGCTCTTGCCCATGTAGCTCGTGGCCACGGGCATGCCGATGAGCTCGGCGAGCTTCTCCACCTCGGCATGGGCCCGCGCGGCGTGCACGCCCCTGCCGGCGATCAGCACCGGCCTTTGGGCGGACACGAGGAGTTCGGCGGCCCTTTGGGCATCGTGCGGCGAGATGCAGGCAGGCGCGACGTTCAGATGCCCCTGAAGCGGGTAGAGCTTCGGGGCGATATGCTCCCGATCCGTTTCCTCGCCCACCACGTTGAACCTTATGATGACGCAGGCAGGCCCGGGGCGGCCGGTGGTCGCGTGCTTGATGGCGAGCTGCACGCCGTGGATGAACTCGCTCGCGTTCGAGGCGATGGTCGTGTATTTCGTCATGGAGCGCATGATGTTGGGGAGGTCGATGGCGCCGTAATCGCCCGATGCATTCTGGTAAGGGCCGTGCTGGATGAGACCTGCGTAATCGGAAAAATCGGTGACGACGAGCATCGGGGAGCCGGCCAAAAAGGCCTCCAGGATGCCGAAGGCGCCGTTGGAGCCGATCCATGCCCCCTGTCCGATGAGGACCCCGGGTTTGCCCGTGATACGGCCGTACATGTCCGCCATGCAGGCGGCCGCCCCCTCGTGACGGCCGAGCACGAGCTTGATCTTATCCTGCCGGTCGACAAAGGGATCCAACACGAACGGCGTAGCCCCGCCCGGCATCCCGAAGACATGATCGATGCCGGCCTCGATGATGATGTCTGCAAAGAGCTCCATGGTTTTCGGCATACTGTTCTTCTCCTTCTCTGGTATCAGTAGAATTCCGTCCCTTCCTTATCCCTTGCACCGGCCCGCCGTCAGTACTTGAGGAAACGGGAGAGCACGAGCATGTTGAAACCCGCGATGAGCGAAAAGGCGACCAGCGTGAGGATGCCCGAGGTATAGTCTTTCGTGTAGGCGATTACCTGGCCGACGACGACCGGACCGAGCCCACCGCCGATGAGCATGGCCAGGCCGTTGTAGAAGCCGGTGCCCGTGGCGACCTTGTTTTTCGGCAGGATGCGCTGGAGGATGGCGAACTCGTTGGTGGTATAGCTCATCTGGAAGAAGATGGCGACGGAGAAGAGAGCGATCGTAGTGGTGATGGATGACGCGGTGCAGGCAAAGTAGCCCAATATGCCGGTGATGACATAGCCTATGCCCGCGATGAGGACCCGGCGCTGCAGCTTGTCGCTGATGAGCGCGACACAGATAATACCGAGGATGGCCGACATGTAGGGGATCGAGACGGCATACTTCAGGCTGGAGAACTC
>CAYGXB010000043.1:0-14461 GCA_964353605.1 uncultured Bacteriovoracaceae bacterium | reverse complement strand
GGAGCAGTGATTGCACTGCCAAATCGCTTCTTTCTGTGCTTCCAGTCGCATGTTGTTTCCCCCTTTAGATCAAGCCCTTGGCTTCCTCATCCGTGATGCCGAGTCCGATGACACCCGGGTTCATAATATTGTTGGGGTCAAGGGCTTTCTTGATGGCCTTGAGGAACTCGTAGTACTCGGGCTTGAACCTCCTGATGAGGCTCGGGTTCTCCTTACCGATCCGATACGGGGCCACGCGGTTCTCCATATACATCTCCCACATATGGGTATAGAGCTCCTTGGCCCGCCGGAGGTTGGTTTGGGCCTCGCGCTCCTTTTCCCCGCTGACCGGGTTCTCACAGGCCTTGGTCCCGGAAGTGCCGCCGCAGCAATAATCGACCGTGGTCGAGACCACGCTCTGGCAGCTATTCCCGCCGCCCAGGAGCAGCGGAAAGATGAAGAACTTATCTGCCCCCAAAATATGGAAACCCCCGCCAAGGGCATCCATGTTTTGATTGAGGACCTGCATCCCCTCCGTGACCACCTTTTTCCAATTCAGGACCGGGGTGATGGAGCAGGTGCAGTTGTCATTCGGCCCGGCCATGCCTCCGTAGTAACCGCCCCCGGCAAACTCGACCTTATCGATGACGCTCCCGCCGAAGGCGTGCATCAGTCCCTCGATCGGGATGAGGGTGCCGCTGTTCTCTTTGGCGAGCCGCTTGACCGCCTTGCACTGGGCCTTGAAAATATCCTTGTCATGGCCGTCAATGGTCAGGAACACCAGATCCTTCTCACCAAACATAGCCCTGAACATGGCCTGCATCTTGGGATGGAGACCGATGAAGGCCATGCCCCACAGCTCGGTGACATACTGGTGCCATCCAACCTTGTGGATGAATTCGAGATAGTTGTCGATGTTATCAAAGGCATAGGCAAGGGTGGAAGACAGGGTGGGTTTCGGATAGGTCTTCATGGCGATCTCGGTGATGACCCCGAAGGCGCCGCCCGAGCCAAGGAAGATGCCGGCCATATCCGGTCCATTGCAGCATCGGAAATACCAGGACGAGCAGTCTTTGTTGGCCAGAGAGCCCGTTTCGATGATATCGCCCTGGGGCAACACCACCTGGAGGGTCAGGACTTTCTCGATAGGCCAGCCGTATTGGGGGGCATTGATGGAGAAGCAATTGTGGGCGACGCCGGCCCCCAACGTGGCGCCATGCAGTCCATGCGGTCCCAGCACACCGAGGGTAAGCCCATTTTGATTGAGCTGGTGTTCAAGGTCCCCCCAGCGGATACCGGGCTGGAACCGGACGGCGTTCATACCCTCTTGGTAATCGAGCACCTTGTTCATGGAGGTCATGTCGAGGATGATGCCGCCTTTGCCCTTTAAAGGGGTGCAGGCCCCGGTCATATCATGGCCGCCCCCGCGGGCAATCACCGGTATCTTGTACTGGTTGGCCAGCTTGACGATGCGAGAGACCTCCTGCATGGTATGCGGTACCACCACGATATCCGGTGCGGTATACCGGTCGGATAACGGGTAGAAGAAAGCGCCGCCAAAGTCTTCAATGGCATACGTCCACCTGGTCACATCATCCGCACGCACAAACTTTACACCGACGATGGATTCAAGCTCCTTTACGAGGCTCTGTAGGACTGATGTATTCATGCCTTCCCCCACTTCATTCTTCTTGACCGATTTTATCTTGACATTTTCCATGACGATTTTCTCTCGCTGACGAGCGCTGGGATAATGAGCAGGCTCGTAATCATCTGAGCCAACACCATCCCCCCGAACATCTGCATCATGACGGCCTGGAATTGCATGCCGATAAAAGCGAATGGCACGGTTGCGGCAAAGACGAGCGCGCCCATGAAGATGACACTGCCGGTTTGGGCGGAATCCAGCAGCGCCGATCCGAAGATGAAGCCGAAGGCGATGGAAACGGCGGCCACACTCACGACAGCCAGGCTCAACGGCATCCCGACGGCAACCATGATCATCCAAAGGGCCGCCTGGGCAACGGCGATGGAAAGGGTGATGGCGATGCCCTTGAGCGGTGAAAGCATTACGAGACTCCCCACGATCAGCACGATGAGAATGGCTGCGGCCAGCACTATGGGATAGGCCATACGGGTGGCGTCGTTCTGGGGCTTGGTCATACCTAAGAGTCCCCCGCCGAGCTTGAACACGAGCGCATTGGACGGATGGCCGTCGATATAGGCCTGCATCTTGGCGGCATAGGCGTCGATGCTCCGGGCATCCCGTTTGGGGAAGAAGGGCGAGATCGTGGCCTGGGTATAGGTCTTATCGATAAATTCCTCCACCCCCCCTTGCTCAAATACAGTACCGGCCAGGCCCTCGATCTGATCTCTGGTCAAGGGCAGGGTCTGCCACTTGGGATTGCCATCCATGAGGGTCCAGCGGCATAACTTGATCATCATATCAAAGGCGATGCTGTCGCGCGCCCCGCATTCATTGACCAAGTAGCTCGAGAAATCGCCGATGGCATTCATGGCCTCCGGGTCAACCAGACCTCCCTGCTTTTTGGCCTTCACGTACACGAGGAGCTGCTGGGGCCCCATGAATTTTTCAGTGAGCAGGTTGAAGCATTGATTCCATGGATGATTAGCGCGGACATATGAGGTACCGGGAACATTGTCACCGATCTCGAGGTGTGGGTAAGCGAATCCACCACCCGCGAGTACCGCCAGCCCTATGAGCAGCATGATGTAGCGCACGGCCCCCCGGGTATACCCGAAGGCCTTCGAGGCGTTTCCATCCGTCGTGGCCGGGATCGGGAAGAAGGAAAGCACGCTCGGGGTGAGGAGGACCACAGACGCATAGGCGCCGATCAGCCAGAACAGACTCATGAGACCGAGGGATTTCACCATGGGAACATGTGTGAAGCACATACCCGCCATCACCAAAGCAGCGGTCAGGATGGCGCCCCGCACCGGGGTGTTCTCATAAGCGGCCATAATGGCGATGTCCTTGTCCTTCTGTGCATGAGAGGCGTTAACATATCCCTGCAGGACCAGGACGCTTAATGCCACGGTTAAGATTCCCAGGATGAGGGGGAAAAGGATGATCATGGGATTGAGATCGATCCTGGCGAGACTGTAGAGCCCGAGTGTCCAGATCACGGATACCGTCATGGCCAGCAGCGGCACGACCACACCCGCGGCGGACCGGAAATAGACCGAGAGCAAAACGATGATAATCGCAAACATCACCCCGGTCGCAGTTCCGATATGGGTGGCGCCCATCTGGGTCATCTGGTGCGTCAGGACCTCCTGACCCATAAAAAGGAACGTATGACGAGGGTCGTCTTCTTTGGCCTTGAGGGCATCGAGGGCCTTGACTAGATTGGCGTTGAATCGCGCTTCCTGCTGTTTCTTGAATTTCTCGAAGGGGGGTCGCCCCTTTTCCGGGATCTGATCGTAGGCCGATTGCGCGAGCTGGTTGATGTCCGCGAGCTTGGCGGTGATCATCACCGCCGTGCCGTCATAGGCTATATAGCGCCCCAATCCCATGGGGTTCACGGCCACCCGGCGTTTCAGGGCCTCGAACTCTTGGGGAGTCTGCGGCCACTGGCCACCGAGGACCGACTCAATGCTCAGTCCCTGGGCGGAGTTGTAATAATGCACCATCCCCTTGGTCAGTGAGGTGATCCCGCCCGGCATGATACCCTCGATATCCATAATACCTTTAGTGATGCTGTCGATCTTCTTGAGGGTCTCGGTATTGTAGATGTCTCCCTGTTTGACCTTGAGGATACAGACCAGCAGATGCGGATCCGGCGCCATGGATTTTATGGCTTTGAGGGTGGGCACATAGGCATGGCCCTGCGGGTACATCGATGCCAAGGGATCCGCCGCCAGCTTGAGATCTTTCAGCTGGAAGCCCAGAAAGACGGTCAGAAGGAGGAGCACAACAAGGGCTGCCAATCGATAGCGCATGACAAGCTTGACTTCAAAAGCCTTTGCCAAGGCCTTGTTCGCGTTATTCATAGAACCTCCGTTTCCCCATGGCCTAAGAAGTTACTGCCACGATATCTGAGCATTTCTGATGATGCCGACCGTGCCGTATTGACCCACGACCAAACCAACAATTGCCCCGGAAGCGCTCTTCTTCAGGGCGATTTCGCTCAGCCAGGCCCTATATACCTTTTCCGGCACCTTGATTACCTGCCAGGTCGCGCCGCCATTCCCGGTCTGAATGATATTGCCGCCCGAGCCGACGGCAAGGCCGAAGCCGTCTACAAAAGCAAGGCTGAAATATTCCGGTTCATTGTTCCCGGAGTCGGCTTCGGTCCACGTCTTACCATTATTCTTGGAAACGACCAGCGTGCCGTCGATGCCGATAGCAAACAGGGCGCCAGTGGAAGCGGCCAGGGCATACAATGTGCGGCCTTCCCCATTCTGCTTGTCATACAGAGGCGATACCGCCTCGGTCCAGGTCTTGCCTGCATCCCCCGAGAGGAAAACACGGCCCATATCGCCGGTGATGCAGAAGGAACCAGGACCGAGTATCTTGACGGCAAAGAGGTTATATTCCCCGCCCACATCCTTGGCCAGGGTGAAGACCGATTGGGTCCAGGTTTTGCCCCCATCGGAGGTGACAATCACCGTGGAGTCGGCCCCGACGGCGCAGCCGTTATTAACATCCAAGAAGTCGATGGCCATGAGGTATGTATTCACCCCCGAAGATTGAGCACCCCAAGTCTTCCCGCCGTCGGCCGAATGCATGATCACCCCGCCCTGGCCGACGATCCAGCCATGGGAAGCATCCGGGAAATATACAGAAGCCAGCGCGGCTTTGGTTTTACTCTCGACGGCCTTGAACGTTTTCCCGGCGTTATTTGTCAGGAAGACCTTACCGCGATCCCCGACGACGATATACGTATTTTCAGTGATAACCGCTGCCGCAAACAAATCACAGCCAAAGGGATTGTTGGCATGCGATTCGGATGGCAGCATGAGCAGCGTAACCAGCATAACAACCTGCAACATGCCTGCGAAGATCACCTTTATCCTCATGCAACACCTCCTCACAGAAAGAGCCTACGTTTTCTTTATACTGTACCGACCATAACAACCACGTTAACCTATCGTCGGGGATTTGCTTTAGTTTGTCTGAGCAATACAGACAAATGTTAGCACAATCCGCTCAGGTTTTTTTGTGAGAAGGAGATGCTCTCCTGCTCACATCATCATAATCTTCCCGCGATGCCGAACAACCTTACTTGGTGAACTTTTCAAAACCGGCTCTGGTGAACATACTCTTATTTATATTTTGTTTCTCATAGATGCAGGATCCGCCCTCTCTGAAGATGTCAGGGTAAGCCGATCCATGATCCCGTCGTATGTCCACCATGACATTGCCGTATTTATATATGATGCGCAACTTTCCATCTTGGGATTGGAACGGCACACCACAATAGTAATTCCCTTTCCAGAACTTGCCGTTGAGATCCGTGATGCGTTTATACGAGGGGAGAAAAGTCCCTTTTTCTACCCAGCCCTGGCAGGGGCCGTAGTTATAATTGGGACTCTTGTCCTTGGACTCGATCACATACACCTTGGACTTGACCCAGATGATATTGGTAAAGTGCCACGGGGCGCCCTTCCAATTTTTATCTTCATAGCCCATGATGATTTTTCTGCCGCTTACGGAAAAACCGCCTTGCAGGGCACCGTCAGCGGTACGGACGAGTTTCTCCGGATCCGCGGTAACATACGGTACGAGGGCCTCCTTTTCCTCGATGAAGCGATAGTCGCTCATATTAAGGGCGTCGCGCTCACCGCCGGCCCAGAAATCATCCGGGGCTGAATCCATACCCAAAATCGTATCCGAACCTGCCATGCGGTGCGACATTCTCCGAATCTTCCTGAGCTCAGGTGTATAAATAAAGCGAATACCCTCCTTCATGGGATCCAGACAATAATGCACCAGGGTACCCGTACCGGCTATGCTCATGGGCGATTTAAAAACGGAGAGCTCTATGAAATCGTAATCGGAATTTGGATCGGCAGGGAGCATATAGCTCTCCAAGAGCATATTTTTTTCCAATCCCTTGCGTGAGATGGAGAACCAGTTCAAGGTATTGAGCGTGGGCCCCTTGATGAAATACTCCTGGAATTTCTGGTTCCACATGAGCATGACCGCCATCTTGGGATCTTTGGGATCTGGTTCCGGAAAGGGGAGCCCCTTGATGTTCCGCACGGGCTTGCCGGTCTTGGCATCGACGATGCCGTTGTTGTCATCAATCTTATATTTCCCGATATTAGACTGCCAGTTGTCCTTGACCACCTGGGGCAAGAACTCTTTAGGATCGCAATTGAGCTTGCCGATTTTCATTGAGAGATCGCCTTTCTTGACCCAGTCGAAGACGTAATCAGGCACGAGTCCCTGGATCTGTTGATAGTTGCTGGCATTGATGATGTCTCCAGGTACGACATCAGCCTGCAGGCTCTTTAGCATCAAGCCAAACAGCAAGATTGCCAGAAGGTATACTCTTACCTTTGACATAAAACCTCCTCGTTTTAATATGTTATGTTTATTAATTTATTTATACTGAAAATTACATGTCTGCAAAAGAAGCAAGATATCCCCGCAGGCTATTGACAATGACGCGCAAATCGAGCCGCGCTCTCAGGGGAACCTGTTCTTTGGAAAAACACATAAGCCGGTTATCTCACCCTTTTCCATTTGCTGCATGTAGAGGATTATGCTACACATACCATAAACATAGTCATTGCTATTATTAGTAACAACTAATATATGAATCTCGTTTACGAGACAAGCATTTTTTATTGTATTTTCCCCGTCCCGGGGGGACCTTTCAATCCGGTATTGACGGCCAGCATGAAATATATCCGGCATATGTAGCCCGGCGCATTGTAGAAGCGAGATGTTTCTACACTACCTGTACTGAATGCATGAGCGTTATGCATGGTGGATTGATAATTGGATTGGGGTGAAAATAGCATGTCCCAGGCAAAAGAAGCCCATCCGAAAGTACGCAAATGGAAGCGCATGCGGGCTGTGGATCGCAGACGGCAGATTTTGGAAGCGGCACAGCATGTCTTTGCAGAGCAGAATTACGATACCGCGACCATGGCGAAAATAGCCACCGCCGCAGGAATTACCGAGCCCACCATCTATATGCATTTTAGGAGTAAAAAAGATTTGTTTATTGCTGTGCTTGAAGAAAGCTATGCCTATATCATGGAAATCATAAAACAGCTCTGGGGAAAACAAGGGGACTTGTACACACGTTATCGTTCGGCCATAAAGGAACTCTATAATCTCATTGATGATGAGACCCATACTGGCATCGCTAAACTATGGATCATTGCCGCGACTGTCAATGATCCGGAGATTGCTTCCTACGTGGTTCGTTTCGATAAAGATTTGCTTGCCTTTGTCTCCAAGGATATGAAAAAGGCGGTCCAAACTGAGAAGATCACCTTGAAGTATAACCCGGAGGTCTTTGCCAGAATTTTTATCAGCCTGATAATCAACAGTACGACACTTATCCTGACGGGATCAAAGATCAGTAAGCGAGAATTAGACGGCGTGTTGGATCTCCTCTTGGATTCAATCCTGCAGAGATCGGAATAGTGCCAAGAATAACCGTAATCTCTGTGAGCGGTTCATTAGGCTCATGTGCTTATTTTTATTGTAGCAGTCATACAAGCCCTGTTCTTAATAAATGTAGTGACCTTGATAAACGATTGAGCTTGAGAGGATGACAAAAATCCTTGTTCCAAGAATGACGTGTATGAGCGCTTATATTTGATTGACATATCAATTCATTTTTCCTATGGTAAATCATGCGCTTGCATGGGATTGTTTGATATTTACAAGTCCAAGTATGTTAATAGCATGTGGTGCATCTTGATGGAATTAGGGTATATTGTCCGGTCGCATTCATCCCCTCGGAGGATGGACTGCTAGAATATAAAGTACAAGGAGGTCACATGTCAAGACGGCCCGCATGGTGGCTGGATTTTCTCAAGATCGTCTGGCCCCTCACCAAGCTCAGTGCACGCGCCACACAATGGCCCGTGGTCGGCAAGCTTTTATCGCCCGCCGTAATCCCCTTCTTCACCGGCAAGAATTTCCACATCTCTTATCTCCCGGTAAACGCAACGATTTCTGGTGCACAAAGCATGGTCCTGCCGACCCGGCTCATCGAGGAGATCACCCGGAGATCCGCCCACAGGGTGATCATCAAGCGCTGCACCTGCCGCGACTCCGAAAGCTGCAGCACCTACCCCGTGGAAGAGGCATGCCTGCTTTTAGGGGAGGGCACTAAATCTATCGATGCGCGTATCGCACGGCACGTCTCTGTTGATGAAGCTCTCGAGCACCTCGGCCATATGCTTGATCTAGGACTCATCCCCATGATGGGCAGAGTCCTGATGGATAATTACTTCTATGGTGTTCCCAACAGAGGCAAGCTCCTCACCATCTGTTTCTGTTGCCCGTGCTGTTGTACGATCTTCAACTCAGCCAGGTTCTTCCCAGCAGAGGTGAAGGACTCCTTCGTCCGGGTCAAGGGGCTTTCGGTCACGGTTGATCCGAACGCATGCCAGCGATGCGGGACATGCGTCGAAGCCTGCTTTTTCCAGGCCATTTCCCTAACGCCGCACGGCATCGTACATGACGATGCCCTGTGCAAGGGTTGCGGCAGGTGCGCTGTCGTTTGCCCTACCAAGGCCATTGCGGTGGAGGTCGAAAATCTGGATGAGGCCGTTGAGGAGATCATCGGCAGGATACGGCGAAGGATCGATTTTGAGTCTTCCAGTGCAAGCATGCGCTGATCGAAGATTCTTGTATTTACCTTGACAGGAAAGGAGGATGCAGCCAATGCAAGACCTGCGTGGCAGCGTTGTGCTCGTCACCGGTGCGAGCGGAGGACTTGGGGAGGGCCTGCGTGCTTGCCTTTGCGGATGAAGGCTGCGATGTTGTGCTCCCCGCCAGACGTAAAGACGAGCTCGAGCGGGTGGCCGAGATGATCAGGGCTAAAGGCAGACAAGCGGGACCCTCTATTCCGCCTCCAAATCCGCCCTGATTGGGCTTGGTGCATGTTTGCGGTCCGAGATGCACAGGTATCGTGTCGGGGTAACCACCGTCTGTCCTGGACTCATCGAGTCCGACCTCATCAAGAATACCCATTTCAAGCTGGTAGACGAGCAGACGCGTGCCCTTTCGACCATGTTCAAGCCTATGCCGGCGGCAATGCCCCGGCCACACCGATCTCTGGATAATTTAACATATTCACACTCCTCCATAAGCCGCTCGCTTGTGGACGAGGGTACTGATGCCGACAGGCATGCTTCTGGTACGCCGATACTTTCATACCTATACATTTAGGCAGCCAGAATTCCCAGGAAATGATGCCCCCCTTATCTCGGGAGGCAGCGGTTAAGATCTTAGGCCCTATAGCCGAGTTCTCTCAGTCTTTTGCGCGCGATATCCCGCTCCTCTTCCGTGAACAAATCCTTCCACCTGTCCTTTAGGATCATGGCTTCCATGGAAATGTCCAACCTGCCGCGCTTCCTCAGTTCCATCAGACTATCCAAGAACACGGGAGTGTTGATGAGGCGCTTGGCCACCGTCAACCCCCCCAGTTTACCGATCAGCAACAGAAACCTCGTTGCGTTTAATTTGTATTCTCTGCATGCCCTTTCATACATGTTCAATATCGCACGGTGAAACTGGGCCTCCAATTCTTGATCACCAGGTTTCATAATAAAATATTCGGCATGAAACCGCATTCGCTTAAAAAATATTTATGCTATATGCCTTAATCTCCTTGTGAAAATGTACGGTTAATCCGTATACTTTCTATGATTTCGACAAAACCAAGAATCCACCGGGTCCGCTGTCAAGCCTCTTTTCCTCATGGCGGCAGACCAGACGGATGTTCAGCCCCCCCCCCTGAAGATTTTAAGGGGTGTCAGTCAGAATTGGAAAATCAGCAGCATGCATGTGAAACGATCTCGCAGCAGCTTTTTCTTATAAACGTACTCCTATGAGGAGGCCGTGAACTTCTTGCATACCTTTTCTTCCGATGATATACTTTGTGAAGATCTTCACCTCCAGGATATGCCAACGCGCATGGTGCTGTGTTATGGTATGATCGGAGAAGTTTTGCGAGAGAAGGGGCACAGGGTGAACTGCATAGCATACGGGAAATGTCTCATCCAATGTCGGCTTATGATTCTCGAATTCGTACGGGAGGATCTCGACGAAGTGATGGAATGGAAAAACACGAAGCGAACCATCCAGATGTTGGGAGGAACAGCATCCATGCCCTCCCGCAGTTCCTGAGCTCCAGGCGGTTAGAACTCAGGGTATGAAATAAGAGGAAACTATGCATCCTTATGCCACGATCCAGTTGGATCTCCCCCCGGTCGGGATCAAGCTTTTGCATGGCAGTTTTCCAGGGCTCGAGGACATCGCTCTGTTTCAGGGCGTCTCATACTGCCAGGCGATTTTCGGCGCGACCTTCGGCATGGAACTCCTCGTCAAACCGGATTCCATCAGGGTGTGCCAGTGGGTCCCCATCGTGCTGGGCTTCAAGGAACCGGAGAATGATTTCGAACGCTCCATCAAGGAGCATCTCAGCACGCAAACCACGGGCATCTATATCGCTCCACTCCACCTCTTCCAGAAAAATATTGAACCCGATGTGGTGATCATCCGGACGGATCCTGAAAACTATAGGGCGATCATCGCATGCCTCGGATGGGAGAGCTTCATCGATCCTTCTCCCTACCAACAGGATGTAACCGGCCTGCATACCTTCCGGATGAACCCGCCCAGGGGATTTTCGGCTTGGGCGATACGGAATATCAATGCCTGGCTAGCAGCCCTCAACAGGTTCACCCTGTGGCACCGCTTCACCGCTTTTCTCTTCAGGAGCACCTGGGTGACTAAGGTATTCGATTGGTTCATCTCCCGCTACATGGCCAACATGTCCATGTGCCGCAACAGCACAGTCATCCCTTTACAGACGGGAAGGGCGAACATCAGCTACTTTTGCACGGGAGGGATCGCCTGGGGGAAGAACAACCCGGAGAACATGACATCCGGTTTCCCCGCGGGCATCTTCAAGAAGATCGAGCCTTACCTGGATTATCCCGGAAAGTTAGAGCACGATCCGAGGCTCAAGGATCTTGAGAAAATCAAGGAAAGGCTCCTTGCGACGGCTGACAAGAGGGGATGCACATTGAAACCGACCGACGGGAGATGAAAGGAGAACTTGCATGCTCATCCATGGCGTTGTGGGGGAACAGAGCCATTTCAGGAGATTCCTGCTCTATGTCTTTGCCCGTTACATAGAAGTCCCGCTCCTGAGAACCTGCTTTCACCTCCTACGGGGAAGATGGAGCTGGATCGGAAAACAGAAATGGGTCCGCCTCCCGGCAGCTATTCTGCTCGCACGGCCATTTGGGTACCTCGGGGATACAGCCAAACCTATGCCCTATGATGAGGTGCTCTCCCTGATCGATGCCCTCGATGGGCCACTCGCGGTTGGTCCCTGCCGATGCAGGAAAGGTCACAAGGCGTGTCCACACCCCCTGGAGACGGACATCGTTTTCCGCACGGGATTTTTTGCCTGGATGAAGGCCTTCCCGAAGGAGTACCGGGAGATCTCGAAGCAAGAGGCAAAGACAATCGTAAGGAGCACACACGATCTCGGGATGTTCCACATGGTTTTCATCCATTGCCCGGTGAACCTTTACAACGAATACGTGATCTGCAACTGCTGCACGTGCGGTTGCGTCCCCTACATCATCAACCGCGAACTCACCCAGCTGAACTACCCACTTATCGACGGATACTACATGGCCATCACAGACAGGCAGAAGTGTAAGGGCTGTGCGAAATGCATTGAGGTATGCCCCTTCAGCGCCCGCACGTTCATTGACGGCAAGAGCAAGACGGCGTACAATTGCTTTGGATGTGGCCTATGCCGGTATGCCTGCCCGGAACAGGCGATAACTATGACCAGACTGCGCGAGCCCCTTCCTTCACGCGATCGGGACGGAAACCCGCCGACCCACTACCACCCGGGGTTCTATCACCAGCACAAGCCATATCGCGAGGAATAGCTATAAAAAAGGGTACTGCGAGCACCCTTTTGAAAAGAGCACCCCCCCCATCCTGAAAACATCAGGGGCCATTGGATGGGAGGTGATGAAGAATAAGGAGGAGAGCAACTCTTATGGGACTGTATGATGCGTTTGATCAAAATGCCTGCACTCTGTGCGGCGAGTGTTTCCATCAATGCCCAGTGTTGCATCTGCCCTTGGAAGATGCAAAGCGGGAGATTGCGGGTCTGATCGAGGGAAAGCGGACAGGGGTGGTGTTGAAGAAGTGCACGAGCTGCCTGTCATGCAACCTCGTCTGTCCGCAAGCCTGCAATCCCGCCCAGCTCATCCTTGAACACTGGCATGCCTTGTACCGGGAGGAGGGTTTGCCGGCCAGGGCAGGTTATTTCATCCCCCACCACCGTCCGAATTTCAGGACCTATGTGCAGGAAAGGCTTCCCGAAGACGAGAAGGCCCTGGTGCGGCAATGGGACGATACGAGCCCGTGCGAGGAAATCCTCTACCCCGGCTGCAACATCATCACCACCCCATATCTCATGATGACGAGCCTCTTTGGCGGCATTCCCATCCGGGGCTCGCTTGATCTCTGCTGCGGCGAAATGTACTACCGTACCGGGCAGTTCGAGCAAGTTGCACAAGTGGCTGCCAGACTCACGGAGCATTTCGAGAAAATGGGGGTCAAGAGGATGCTCATCCCCTGCACCGCCGGCAGAAACCTGTTTACGAATATCCTCCCGCGGTTCGGCGCACGGTTTACATTCGAGATCGAGCATGTCCTTCCCTGGATTCTCCGCAGATTGGAGTCCGGTGAGCTCGAGATCCGCAAAAAGATTGATCTGACAGTCACCATCCAGGACTCTTGTCATGCCAAGGCGTTCGGCGACGCGTACATCAATCTCCCACGTCGCCTCCTGCACATGCTGGGGGCGAAGGTTGTCGAGCAAGAGCAGTGCGGGAACAGGGTGCAGTGCTGCGGCATCGGCGGGGGATTCAGCCATGCCTCCGGGTATCATCCTTTTTCCATTTTGGCAACGACGAGCAGGGTGCTGAACACTGCGCGTGCTACAGGCGCGCAAGCCGTGGTGACCTACTGCTCTGGATGTATGCAGCAGCTTGCCGTGGGCAGGCTCATGCTTCCGTTCCTGTGGATGGAGATCTACCACATCCTCGAACTCGTGCAGATCGCCATCGGTGAGACGCCCAAACGGCGGTTAACAAACAGAGCGATGCTCCTGGCGAGCGGGGTGGTAAGAAACCAGTTTCCCAAGCTGGTCTCCAGGAAACGGTATACAATGGATGGACTTGACGCCTATCATGAAAAATAGCATGGGTGGAAATATGAGCTTAAGTCTATCGATTGTGGGATGATAGTGGCTTGCAGCTGCTGGATTTAATCGCTCCTCTTCATTTCTTCAGGAGCGGCTAAATTCTGTAAAAACTTTACCCCCCTGAAGATTCAACAAGGATGGGGGGTATGCGGTTTTGATTTCACCTTGGTATTGGTTGGGCATCTGGTCGAGAAAGTCGGGAAAAGGGGGGGTAGAATATGGAAGGATTGAAACGTGTTTTAGGGCTGCCTGCCGTCGCCTTTATCGCCATCGGGTTCACCATCGGCGGCGGGGTCTTCGTGTTCACCGAGATCGTGTTGAAGATCGCCGGGCCGGCCCTCCCTCTCGCCTATGCCCTGGCCGTGATTCCCGTGTTCATAAGCATGCTGCCCATCGCCATGCTCGGCTCGGCGATTCCCTGCACGGGCGCGAACTACAAGTACCCAAGCCGAATGGTCTCCCCACGCCTTGCCTTTGTCGGCATTTGGGTATACGTCCTCGCGTCCTTCGTCGGCCAAATCCCGCTCTACGCGATCAGCTGCGCCAAATACGCCTCTGTATTGTTCCCCGGTCTGCCGGTTGTGACTTCCGCCCTCCTCATTCTCACGGTGTTCTATCTTGTCAATCTGTTCGGGGTCAGGATCGCCTCATTGATTCAGGGCATCATGGTCATCCTCCTCATCGGCGCACTTTTCTTTTATGGGGTACGCGGTCTTGGACATTTCCATCCGGAGAATTTCGCGTCGATCTTCCAGAAAGGGGTCGGGAATCTCTTGCTCGGAACAGCCCTGCTTACCTTTACCTATTTCGGATCGAACGGCATCATCGAGCTGGGCGGAGAGATCAAGAACCCCGGCTGGGTCATACCGCGAGCCTTGTTCATCGCCTTCCCCATCATCACTATCCTCTATCTCTTGGCGGCGGTTGCGACCAGTGGCTGTTTCCCTCTGGCGGATGTGGTTCGTATGAACGACCCCCTGGCCACAGTGGCCAGGGAAACCTGCGGACGGGTAGGTTTC
>CAYGXB010000042.1:0-14477 GCA_964353605.1 uncultured Bacteriovoracaceae bacterium | reverse complement strand
CTCAGTCATGCCGTAGCCCTCGATCACGAATATACCGGCGGCATTGAAGAAGTCGGCGATGTCTCGTGAGAGCGGGGCGCCTGATGCCGTCATCCACCGAACCCTGCCACCGAGGGCCTGGCCGATCTTTTTGAACACGAGCTGGAAAGCGATCCGGTACTGGAGGTCGAGGAGCATAGGGATGGGCTGCTTCTTTTCCTTCAGCTTGCTCACCTGTGCCCCCACACTCGACGCCCACTTGAAGATTGCCTGCATGGGCTTAGGCTGTTCCTTGACCTGGGCCTGGATCTTGGCGTACACCTTCTCGCATACCCTTGGTACGGCCAGGATAATGGTAGGTTTTTTCGTCTGGATATCCTCGACAATGGTATTGAAGTCCTGGGTATAATGGCTGGTGATGCCGACCTTCATGCCATAGAGGTGGCCAGCCACCCGCTCGAAGACGTGACAGAGCGGGAGGAACGGCACGGTTTCATCGGTATCATAGGCGGGGACAACCTTGTCGAGGGCATCAAAGATGGCCAGGATATTCTTGTGCGTGATCATAGCACCTTTGGGATGACCGGTGGTGCCGGAGGTGTAGACGAAGGTCGCCAAGTCTTCGATCTGCACCGCATCGGTGAGCTTTTCGAAGAGGCCGGGTTCCTTGGTATCGAGCTCTTTCCCGAGCCGCTTGAGGTCTTTGAAAGTCATGATCAGGTCGCTTCCCATGTCCACGTCCTGCGTGTCAATCACGACGATCTTCTTGAGATCCGGATACTTCTCGAGGGTCTCGAGCCCCTTCTGTACGGCTGTTTTTTCTTCAGCGATATAAATTTTGGCGTCCGAGTTGCTGTTGATGTAGCCGACCTCGCTCACCGGCACGGTGGGGTAGATGGGTATCGTCACCCCACCGATGCCAATGATGCCCATATCAGAGATGACCCATTCGAGCCTGTTCTGACACAGGAGGGACACCCTGTCTCCCTTTCTGACACCGAGGCTGTAGAGTCCGAGGCCCACCTGTTTGGCCTGCTCGTAGTACTCCTCCCACGTGATACCCTGCCAGACGCCAGCTAACCTTTTTTCGATCGCCAGCCGCTGCCCGTACTTTTTGGCCTGTGATCTGAATATCTGTCCCAGGTTTTGCTTCATCCCGACCTCCTTTCAAAAGAATAATGAAAGGCCTGTCCACAGTTTGGCAGGCCTTTCGTATGCATTATCTCTTTTTGATGCCCATAATCTCCCGGGCCTCATCCGGAGTGGCCGGCTCCCGGCCGAGGCAAGAGGCGATCTTAACCGCCCACTCGACCTGTTCCCAGCTCCCCTTGGCAAGTTCGCCGTTCGGTACGCGGGTGTTGTCCTCCAGACCGACGCGCATGTGCCCACCCATGAGACAGCTCATGGTGATCGCCGGAAACTGCTCGATACCGACACCACAGGTCGTAAAGTTGGAGTTGGGGGGCAGCGCATGCATGAGCGCGATGAAGGTGTCCGGCCGGAAGGCCTGGCCGCCGGCCACACCCCAGACGAAATTGAAGTTCATGGGGGTGGAGAAAAAGCCCTGCTTCATGATGAGCAGGACGTTGTCGAGTCCGCCCATGTCATAGACCTCGATCTCGGGCTTTACCTTGTTCTCCTCCATGGACTTGCCGAAGTTCTGGAGCATGGTAAAGGTATTCTCGAAGACATAGTCCATGAAGATCACTCCGGACTTGCGGTCGATGATCGAGAAGTTCATGGTGTTGGTATTGAGCGATGCCATCTCGGGCTTCACGTGGATGATTTGGCTGATCCGCTCTTCGGCGGTCTTGCCCACCCCGACCGCAGAGCTCAGGTTCACGATGAGCTTGGGACAACGGGCCTTGATCGCATCACGGGTCACCTTGATGCGGTCGTGCTCGTGCGTCGGCATGCCGTCATCCTGCCGTGCATGCACGTGCACCATAGCGGCGCCTGATTTATAGCATTTTTCCGCCTCGTCTGCAAACTCCTGTGGCGTATATGGTACCGCTGGGTTCTGGTTCTTGAAGGTACCTGCCCCTGCCAATGCCGCACAAATAATAACCTTTTTCCCTTTTTCTGACATAATCCTCCCTCCTTTCTTAAGCCCTTATTGGCTCAAAGTGGTCGATATCGAGGATCGTGTGCGTGGTCTGTTCTGCGAACACGGCCTTGACCCGCATGCCGATCTTCATGTGCTCCGACTCGATGCCCTCCACGATATGGGCGAACGGGGTATCGGCACCTTCCACCTTGATCAGGGCAAGGACATACGGCGCCCTGCGCGGAAGGTGCTTGTCATTGTAGTTGACGATGGTGAAGTTGGTGATGACCCCTTCATTTCCCAGTTCAACCCAGTTCTGGTCCTGGTCGAGCTTCTCGAGGTCCTTCTCACAGTACTCCCTGGGCGGGACATAAACCAGGCCACACTTCGGGCATTTCACGCCGAGGATCTTCTTCGCATCCCGTAACGATATGATGAATTTGGAACCTACCCTGCCGGCAAAATACTGATTGGGCAGGGCCATCTTCCCGGTCATGACGAAGCAATCTTTCGTATTGATATTTCTACATACGCTCATCTCAAACCTCCTTAATCATCGATCTCAAAGTAGAGCAGATCCCTGTAACTCCCGGTCCTCTCCTTGGCCCATACCGGCCGCACCTTCATGCCGGATTCAATGCGGTCAAGATCCTTAGGATTAAGCTCATGGGCAAAGCTCTCACTCGGCGTAGAACCGTCCATGACGAGAAAGAGCGCCGCGTACGGGGTCTGGCGAACTTTTCCGGTGAGCGGGTCAGGGCTGGCATAGTAGACCGTGTCGATCATGGTAACCGTGCCCTTTGGTCCGACTTCGATAAATTCATCACAACGAACACGGCATACCGCGCAGACCTCACGCGGCGGGATCTGGGTACGGCCGCAGACCGGGCATTGCGTGGCATAAAACTTTTTCTCTTTCAACCCCTTAAACCACTTGCCCATGTGGGACCCGGTGGCAAAACGATGCCTAATGGAAGGGATGCACTTCAGGCTGATGAGCTCCTCGCCCTGTTTTTCTTCCGCGCCGGCAACCTCAAACTTCTTGAAGAGCTTCGCGGTAGCGCCAGCGGCCATCATGTCGCCCTCGATCTTTACCTGACCGCTTCCGAATGCCGCGGCAGGGTCGATCTTGCCGAGGTTAAGACCTACGAAGACCTCCGAGACCATACGCATGGTAACCGTACAGTCCGGATCGAGTCCTTCCTTCACCGTGCAGGTGCCATCCTTGACGATGGCGGTCCAGGCCCCGCCGTCCTCTCCTGAGAGGTCATATCCGATCTTCAGGTCGACGCCTTCAGCCTTCTCGGGACGGAAGCGCTCCACCATGGATTCCACGATGGCCCTGGCTCTCACGATGGGGGTGAACTTCTCGAAGGCCTTGGGCAGTACATTGCCGAGGATGATGATGTCGCCAGCCACCTTGATCTTACCGGAAGCGAACGCTTCACCGGGATCGATCTTTCCAAGGGCTCCGCCAACGAAGGCCTCCGCGTCAGCGGTCATTACTACTGAGCATTTCGGAAGGTCGCCCGCGATCTTCTCGACCTTGAGGGCGGCGTCCTTGATGGTCACGACCCACGTGCCGCCGCCTTCGCCCAGGATATCATACCCGATAGTTACATCGACACCTTTCACGCCGTCCGGTTTGAACCGCACCGGCATCGTGTTAAATATATCAACTACCTTTGATCCATAGTATTCAGCCATGGTAGCCTCCTTACCACTTCAAGTCTTTCTCAAGCATGATGAGGACCGTCCACAGGGTTCCACCGAATCCTGAAGCCAGCCCGTGTTTGACCTCGCGTTTGAGCTGATGCGCACCAGCATCGCCCCGGATTTGAAGCGCCACCTCGGCCGGCCGGATCATGGCCGTGGCGCCGATGGGGTTGGTGGAGGTCACCCCGCCGGACGGATTGACCGGAAGCTTGCCGTCCAGGCCCCATTCGTCGTTCTCGAGCATCTTGATATGCTCATCGCCCTCGAGGAGGAAGAACTCCCTGAGCCAGTCGAGCCCCCACCAGGCGGAGGGGTCGTACATCTCGAAAACATCGAAGTACTCGATCGGGTTCTTGATCCCGTTGCGTTCGAAGAGTTTCCGTGCCGCATAGTGGTGGGTCATCTCCGGTCGCTCGATGCCGAAGTTATTGAACATCTCCTCGCGGTGGACCGTGATGTGGTCCCTGATCCAGACGGGCTTCTTACTGACTTTCTTGGCCTTCTCTTCGCAGGCAAAGATCATGACGCAGGCGCCGTCGCTCTGAGAGCACATATGGATGAGCCGCAGGTCGCCGACCAGCTTCGGAGAGGTCTTCATGAGATCCTCCATCTGTTCGTATTCGAGGCCGAATCTCCGGTGCGCCCGCGGATTGAGGACCGCGTGTTTGTCCATCATGATGCGATACTTCATGGCAGCCCGGCGCGCCCGTTCCTCACCAAACTCGTGGATCATCATGGTAGCGGTGGTTGCGGTCAACGCACCAGTCTGGAGATGACGGAACCACAAGGGGTCGGCCATATTGGTGATGCCGCCTGTAGTATTGCCCTCCTGGAGCTTCTCAAGGCCGATGGCCATAACCACATCGTACATGCCGGAAGCGACGAGATTGTCGGCAGCACATACCAGGGTCGAACCGGTGGTCCCGCCGGTGGTGATCCGGAATTCCGGCTTGCCGAATGCACCCGTGCCCAGCGAATGCCACATATCCGGCTGGTGCACCATCTCGAAGAGTTCCATGTTGCCATGCACGACGCAATCGATATCGTTGAGGGTCATGTTGGCGTCCGCCAAGGCCGCCCTGACCGCCTCATTGACCATCTCGACCTGATTCTGGTACTCCTTGTGGCTGGAATATTCTGTCTGCCCGATTCCTACAACACCCACGTGTCTGTTCTTTTTATGCGCCATAATAAGCCTCCTTATCGCTCCAAGACGAGAACCGTATGGAACTGGCCTGCCCCGCCGGTTGTGCTCTGAACCACCGCGCACTTGACATCGGCCGCCTGATGTTCGCCGGCCTGGCCTTTGAGCTGCAGCACCGCCTCGACCGCGCGGTAGAGGCCGCCGATGATGAGCGGGGTACCGGCCAAGTGCCCGCCCGAGAGGTTGACATTGTACTTAGCCGGGCCAGAGGCATCGATGAATTCGCCACCCATGCCATCCTTGCTGAATCCCAGGCCCTCAAGCCACATGGGCTGTTGATAGGCGTAGCAGTCCATGAGCTCGACGAGGTCCACCGTCTTTTTGGAATCCTTGATTCCCGCCATCTTATAGGCGCACTCGGCGGCCTTCCTCAGGGCAAAGTTGCTCGCGAGGTCACGGTCGCCCATGAAGTAGCTGTCCATACAGCTTCCAAATCCGGTGATCCAAACTGGGTTGTCGGTGAACTCTTTGGCCCGCTCCTCAGATGCCAGGAGGAGTCCGACCGCGCCATCTGAGACGGGATAGGAGTGCAGGGTCCTGATCGGGTCACAAAGCATGGGCGAGTACATGACATCGCCGAGCATGAGCTGGTTTGTCTCGTTTGCATATGGATTCCGGGCAGCCCACTGACGCGCCCTGACCACGACCTTGGCCAGATGTTCCTCGGTGATCTTTGACTTCGCCATGTACGCCCGGGCCTGGAGGCCAGCAGCACAGAGATAATCAAGACCGAGCGGCCGACCATAGAACGGATCGTAGGCCAAGTTGGTGCACATGTTGCGGCTCTCGGACTGGGACTCCTTGGAATGCCCCGCCACATAGACCACATCATCGCACCCGGAAAGGATCATGGACATGGCGTATCCGAGACCGTTCAATCCATCCTGGGCCATCTTCTCCTCCCCGCGGTAATGGGCGCCGACGACATCGGACATACCAGCGTTGGAAATGGTCCTGGCGTCAAACACGTCGTCGGAGCAGGTGACGATATCATGGACGCCCGTCTCTTCATCGAACGTGAAGCCGGTCTGGGCCTGGATATCTTCCAGGATATCGAGGAGCATGCCCTGAAACCGCTTATACCAGATGTCCGGTTCAATCTTGTGCTGCGCCACAGCACATATCGCAACCCTCTTCATCGCGATTTCTACCTCCTTTTTATTTTTTAACCACACTATCAAGCTATGACGAGAGCCTTAGGGTGACCCTTTACAAAACAACAGCAAAACTCGCCCTTTTGAATCGCCTCCACAATCGAGTCCTTCTCTCTCGCGCAGTCCATTTCAATCCAGGCCCTCCCGCACCCGATGACTGTATGCGAGTCGTCGGTAGCGACTTTCGGGTAGGGAATGGCATCTATGTCATAATCAGGCGTATAAAAGCCATGGTGGGTAACCTCTACGGCATCAACCTTATATGCCCTCAAGACATCTTCGATGCATTCCAGGGTCTGGCGCGTGGAGAAACCGTAGTCACCTGGGTGATTGAGGGTATAGAGGACCTCCTTGTCACCCTCTATCTGGCTGACGTGGACATACCCCCAGCGAGAGCCCACGGTAAGCTCTATCCCAAAAAAAACGATCATATTCGTCCTCACCGCTTCGATCGCCATCCGATAACTCGGTTTCAGGAGGTGATCGTGATCGGCAAAGGCAATGAAATCATACCCGAGCCTGGCATAGATGTCGGCCGCCTCCTGGGGCGTGAGTCTTCCATCCGAGAGCGTGGTGTGAATATGGAGCTGGCCTTTCAGATGCATCCATCTCCCTCATGCTCTCAGGCATATAACCCACAAGCAGAAATTTCCCTTTTCCGACCTGCTGCCTATCATCATGCCTTTGACCCGTAGAGAAAGACCTGGAGAATACCATTGATGGTACGATTTTCTCGCTTCTTGGTGATTGGTTCCTTGCCGAGCACCATGACCGAAATGCAGGCCTCTATGGCTCCGAAAAAGATATACGTGAGATAGTGCGGGCCAATATCTCTGCGGAGAATCCCCTTTTCATGCCCCTCGGACATGATACCTTCGAAAAGATTAAAGGATTTCCTGAACCTGGCAAGACCCTTGGCCGTATGATACACCGAACTCCGGGAGACCTCAGTGACAAAGATGGAGATGAGATCTGGCTTATTCACGTAGGCATCGAGGAAAAACTGAATGATGTTTCTGAGCTTTCGCTCAAACAATTCGGTTGAGGCCCTCTCCTTCTCCAGCATGGCATAGAGAGTATTCCACCAGGACTCGACGATGACATCGAAAAGCACCTCTTTGCTTCCGAAGTAATGGTATACCAGGCCGTAGGAGACCCCTGCCCGCTTGGCGATATCGGCCATGCGGGTATTGGCGTACCCCTTCTCCCGGAAAACCGCCAAAGCCGCATCAACGATCAAATCCTGTTTGTCGTTCTTCCCCATGGACGCGAGCATACCAGGCATTGATTGATATATCAATTTGTTTTTGCATCGCCTTCTTCGGCATGAGAGGGGAAAGGAGCAATACCCGGCTTGCATCGATTCCCGGCCCAAGGTGTCATTTTTATCCTTTTATGGTATGAGATGGCAGTCTCAGGCAGGGAGGGCTTGTGAAAGAGAGGGTGTTAATGGATATTACCCCGTGGTGCAGGATACGCATAGACAGAGAAGGCCGGTGGTTTTACGAGGATAAGGAGATCATCCATCAATACATCCTACATACCTTTTATGAAGCGCTGGAACGCTGCGAAGACGGCAGGTACCGGATCGTTTTCGGTAATGAGGTCTGCTACATCGAGGTCGAAGACACCCCGTTTGTCGTGGCAACGCTCAGGGGGGATAATGCACAGGGGTTTTGCCTAATCCTCAACAGCGGGAAGGCATATGCCCTTGACCCATCCACCCTGTGGATAGAAAAGGACAATGTCTTCTATGCGCAGCTCCCCAACGGCATGCCGGTGCGTCTTTCGCGTCCCGCATATTATGCCCTCGCCCTGGCGATGGAAGAGGACCCGGGTGGGGATATTGTGCTGAAGGTAGGAGGGAACATCTATACCATCGCTCCAGCGCAACCACGGAACCTATAGGTCTTTTCATCTCATGGTTATTTTAAAGTTTTGTAGGACATTCTCCGATTTCTACCCTGTCACAATAATAAGGAGGGTGTATGAAGTTACAAAAGATAATTGTTTCGATGCTGATCATTTTGATCCTTTGTATTCCGAACGCATTGGCTGGGACCTGCACCAGGGATGATGTGAAAAAAGCAGTAGACTATGCGGTCAAGCTCCTAGAAACCAAGGGCAAGGCGGCCTATCCCGAACTGCAAAAATTCAAATTCTGCGGCGAAGAGGGGTATGTGTGGGTCGGCGATCTGGATGGAATTTTCATCCTTCACCCATCCCAGAAACTCGTCGGTCAGAACCAGATGGGATTGCAGGACCCGAAAGGGAAATATCTCATCGCTGAAATGATCGTTAAGCTGAAGAAAACCGGCGAGGGCTGGGTTGCTTACTGGTGGCCAAATCCCGCGACAAATAAATTAGAGCCGAAATGCTCTTATGTCAAGGTGGCCAACACCACCATTGATGGCAAAAGGGTATATGTAGGCGCCGGGGTATACGGCATCAGCGAAGCGGAGTGCAAATAATAACAAGGGGCATCAGCGCGTTAGCCCTGATGCCCCTTGTTATTTCTTATTCAATAATCCGATATTCCTAGGCACCCAAGCTGTTGATCTGGCCCGTAAGCCACTGCTGCTGAGCCATCAGACCGCTCAAGAGCTTCTCCATCACGACAAACTGGTTCACAAGGATCTCCTGCCTCTTCTCCAGGCGCCGCTCTGCTTCCGCAATCTTGAGGTCGAAGTTGTCCATGCTCTTCTTGAGGGCAATCTGCTTGTTGGCGACATACCCCTCATAGGGATCGGTCATGTAGAAGAGAGCCTGGTCAAGCTTCTCGCCCACGCCAGTCGTGTAGTCGAAGTTATACGTTCCTGAGGAAGTTCCCGTGTATTTCACTATCAGGCCTTCGACGTCCTGGTCGGCATCCCCGGTTAGTGTTTGGCCATCGCCGGTCATGGCCATCCAGGTGCTGGAACCTTCCATCCTGATCCTGCCAGCAACATCCGCTCCCGTATAGGTGCCGTTTGTCATCCCGAGATTTCCGCCCGTGACCGAGATCGTAAAGCTCGAATCTCCATAAGTATTGTTGTATATCTTGAGCTGGCCACCCTCATTGGCTGCCGTGATCCCGAGGGCAAACCTGCCCTCCTTGGAACCATCTGCACCGGTGGGATCGACATCGATGGCGCCGAAATCGAGATTCTTCACAGTATTTATGGTGAGGGTAAGCTCCGCGTCTCCCTTGGTCTTATCCTTGATGGCTATCCTGCCCTGATTATCGATGGAGGCATCATACCCGCTCCCGAAGGCATCTTCGATGGCGTTGAGGAGATCGCCAACCGTCCCGGAGCTTACATCGGCTATGGTGTAGGAGCCGTTCACCGTCGAGCCGGTCCGCGTCGTTCCGGAGAAGGTAATGACATCCCCGTTCGCCAGGTTGGCGGTATTTCCACTCGCGTCATAGACATTGTTCCAGGTCGTGCTCGCCGTAATGGGAGTCGTGTGTCCGGCGTCTCCATAGTACCTGTTCGCCCCCACCCGGATCTCATTGTATTCCTGAACGAGTTCGGAGTTAATGGCATTGACGATGGAGGTGATGTTCCAGCCCGCGCTCAAGGATATCGTTGCCGCCCTTCCTGTGGAATCCGTAATGGAGAGCGTGGCATCGCCAGAGAGAGCGCCGCTGAATCCGCTCCCCGTCGTATTAGCCTGGGTAGCAGCCTGCGTGATCTCTACCTCATAAGAACCCGCCTTGGTTTTCCGGCCAGATTCCACATAGGTGAGGTTGCTGTTCGTGCTGGTTCCCTGCGCGGCAAACAGGTTCACCACATCGGAGAAATTGGTCCTCAAGTACCCATCAAGCTTGGAATCGTTGATAGCGAGCAGTCCATTCCGGTCGATATTGATCCCGATGAGGCTCAAGTGATCGAGGTCAGAGGTCAGGCCGTCGACGGCTGAGAGGATCACACTGCGCAGATCGCTCTTCACGGAGAGCAGCGCGGCATCGCCGAAGAGGGGCGGCGCTGTTTTCGTCTTCTCATCGTACACAAACTGATTATTGATAGAGGTGATGAGGTCGTTGTACTTGCTGACCACATCCTTGATCTTGTCCTTGATCCCGTTGTAGTCCCGATCTAGATTGAGGGTGATCACCGCATCTGCGTCCTCGCCCTTGAGATCCAGCGTGACGCCGGTAATGACATCCGAGATCTGATTGCTGGGTCTTGTGATGGTTGCCCCGTCCAAGGTTATCTGGGCATCTTCCCCAGAGACGATCTCGCGCTTGCGGATGGTCGAGGCGCCGAATGTCCCAAAGTTCAGAGTAGAATGCGCATCCGCAATCGTGGGCGTCAAGGTGAGGGTGAGGCTTGAGGCGCCCGAGAGATTGTCCTCCACCACGATCTTGCCGTCGGCATTGACAGAAGCGGCCACCTGGTTACCGTAAGCCGATTCAATGGCATTCAGGAGATCTTCCACGGTCGAGGTTTGGGTGATGGTGAAATCCGTCGGGCCTATCGCTCCTCCAGAGTGATTCGTTCCCTGGATGGTGATCCTGTCCCCTGAGGTCCAGGTATTGTAACCATCGATATCGGCGATCAGGGTGTCCTGGGTAATCTTCTTTCCCCCGGATGTATTGGACAAGTCGCCCGTCACCCCGCTCACATCAGCATGCCCCTGCCTGAGGAAGCCCAGGGTCTGCAAGATATTGTCTGCATCCGTAAGGGTCTGGGTGCCATCGATCTGGAGGGCATACGTGGTCTTGCCTGCATCCGTACTCGTCACAATGGAAGCGCTTACCCCTTGGGACTGGAGATTGGCATTCGCATTGATCCTATCCCTGATCGTCTGCAATGAGTCCGTGGTCAGATCGATGGAGATGCTCTCTCCGGCGATGGTCACATTTCCGGAGGGAGATGTGTTCAGGCCCAGGAGCGTCTTGATACTTTCCGTAGAGCTCTCGAATTCTGATGATTGCGCTCCATTGGTTACCAGGTTGTGTAAGGCCACGGAATTGTCTGCCATACCGAGTTGCCCCAGGACATCGGCCGAAGAGGCATTGGCGAGGTCGATCCCCTCTGCGCCCGTAGCTTGGGAAGTGAGGGTAAGCCGGTATTCACCCGTGGCGGAGGTGAATATGGATGCCGTTATTCTGGCCGGATTATCTCCGGTATTCAATGCATTTATTTTATCACGTAAGTTAATAAGGCTATCCGACACTGCAATGGTCACGACATGACCGTTGACGAGGATGTCGCCTGTTATATTCAGTGCATTGCTGGTTGCCTCAAAGCTCCTGGACGAGAGCTTCTGCGCCTGGGCGAGATTGTTCACCATGAGGGTATACGATCCCTGCGCAGCGTTCGACCCCACCGCAAAACTCGCGAGTTCAGCGAGCGTCTTGGTCGAGCCACTCACGCTGGCGCTCGAGGTAAAGGAATCGAAATCGCTCGTCTGCTTCAGCGCAGCAACAGCTGATTTCAGGGAGACAAGCTTGGTGTTTACCTGGATCCATACCTTATAGCGCTCGTTGACCTTGGCCTTGTCGGTCTCCATAAGATCAACCGGTTTGTGCTCGATGGTCATCAACTGGTTGACGATGCTCACCCAGTCGAGACCCGAGCCCAAACCGGAGATAACATTTGTAAAATCCATCTAAACCCCTATTTCCCGGGTCATGCCTTTTCTTCCAGCAAGATGCCCACCATCTCTTGAAGGTGTGCCCGCAAGCGCAAGACCCCATCTGGCGGTATCTGTCTGATCACCTCATCGGTCTTGGTGTCAACGATCTTAACCACGATTTCCTTGAGCTTGTCATCGATGCTGAAGCGGATGGAGTAGTTTTTGAGCTCGAATTCGGCATTCATCTCTACGATGCTCTTCTTTACGAGTTCCTTGCGTTCTTCCTTGGACAAACGCTCTTCTTTGCTCGGGGCGCGTCCCTTCTCAAGGGCGACCTTGTCGACTACTTCTGAGCTGGCCTGGGCAGTGGCCTGAGGCAGCACGACCCTATTCGACCGGATCGCCTCTGGCAAAATATTGATTGGTGCATTTTCTGTTACATCCATAGCCACACCCACTATCTTAATTTAGGGTTCATGGGGTCACCCCCATGAACCCCGCCTTATAGGCTATTACCTCATCAGTGTCAGCACGCCTTGTGAAGACATGTTGGCCTGGGCCAGCATTGCCGTACCAGCCTGAAGCAGGATCTGGTTCTTGGTGAATGACGTCATCTCATCCGCCATATCCACATCCCTGATGACCGACTGGGAGGCCTGGAAGTTTTCCACACTCACCTGGATGTTAGCGTAGGTGTAATCCAGCCTGTTCATCGTCGCACCGATGTCGCCGAGGACGCTGTTGATGATGTCGATGGCGCTGTCAATGGTCGACATGGCGCTGCGGGCGTCTGAACTGCTCGTCAGACTGACGGCAGTGAGGTTGAGGGTTGTCGCCCGAAGGTCGCCGAGGTTTATGCCGATTGTGTCGATGTTGAAGGCTGATCCGGAACCGACCTGGAAGATGCCGCCACAACCGCCGGCTGTTACGGTGACCGTTTCGGCGTCGAGACCGGCGGCCGAGAAGTCGCTCTCCGCGTTAATGACGATGCCGATCTTGTCGAAGTTCAGGGTCTGGGCGCCCTCGGAGTAGACCGATATGGTCTGGGTGACGTTGTTCCCGTCCGTCAGCGATACATTGTACTTGGCGCCAGATGCCACTGCATTGAAGGTGTAACTTCCGGCCGCGGCGCCGGAGCCGACAAAGCTGGCGGTGACAAGGCCTGTGCCGGACATAGCGCTCAGGGTGGAAATGGCATTCCCGAAACTCCCCTTGAGGAGCGATGCCCCCTGGTAGTTCGTGGCGTTCACGATTCGGTCGAGTTCTTCGATAAGTTTGCTCGCCTCTGCGTTGATCTTCGTCCGGTCGCCAGCTGCGTTATCGGATGCAGCCTGGGTCGCAAGTTCCTTCAACCGCTCCAGGATACCCTCCAGGTTGTTCGCGGCGCCTTCCGCCACGGAGACCAACGATCTGGCTTCGGTCGCGTTCCGGGATGCAACGGTGAGTGACCTGACGTTCGTGCGCAGCCTGTTCGCAATGGACAAGCCGGCCGCATCATCGGATGCACGGTTGATGCGGTAGCCGCTGGAGAGCCGTTCCATGTTGTTATTGAGGGCTTTTTCGGTGCCGAGTAACTGCCGGTGGGCATTGATTGCTGCAATGTTGGTGTTGATACGAAGTGCCATGTTTTAATCCTCCTTGATTTTTGTTTTCCGACCATCCCTGGTCGTGTTTTGGGTTGTAATCAGGTTAAAGGCCCTGATCAAGCCTGTTTACCGATTCACCTCCTTTCTTGATCGATTTCTCATAATCCGCTTTATCGTCAGCTCTTCGTAATACTTTAGCTTTTTCACAACGGGGGGGAATACCCAGTTGACATCCCGTGTCAAGGAAGGTATTGAGCTCGACGGGAGGTCCGGTGAAGGCATGGTTCAATGCGCATTTAATTGATTTTCATGAGACAAAGGTGCATCTGCTCTCGCATAGCTTCAGCAGGGCTTCCGCCATTTTCGAGGTGCTGGAGATCGTCGCGACGGAAAAGGGGCCCGCTTTTTTCTGCCTTGACGAACACCTCGAAAGGTTCATTGCCAGTGCCTCAGCGACCTACATGCATCTTCCCGTTTCCAGGGACGAGTTGAAGAAAGCACTCGGAGAAACAGCCCGGGCAAATGGGATCCAAAAAGGCATCGCCAAATTTTACGCCTATTATCCCGAAATTGAATTGAGCACCATACCCTCCAACCGACAGGTTGACATTGCCATTTTCTGCCTCGGGTACGATGTGCGAGGCGTCGCCCAGGAGGATCTCGGCAAGCCGGTATCTCTAGGCATATCGAGCTTCCGAAAGATCGACCCGCAGACAACACCGGTCCACGCCAAGGTGGTCGGAAATTATGTAAACGGATATCTTGCGAAGATCGAGGTCGGCAAAAGAGGGTATGATGAGGCCCTTCTATTGGATACGAAAGGGTTCATCGCCGAAGGGCCTTCATCCAATATCTTCTTTGTGAAGGGCTCCAGAGTCGAGACCCCAACCTTGGAGAATGTGCTCCCTGGCATCACCAGAGCCGTGCTCATCGAGGTCCTCCGTGACATGGGTTATCAGGTCAGCGAGACCCATATCCGCCTCGAAGATCTGGACCAGTACCATGAAGCATTCCTCTCCGGCACCACGAACCATGTGCAACCGATAAGGTCCCTCGAGGCAAGCGACCTGATCTGTCCCGGACCAGTGACCAGCGCCATCAGGAACCAAATGGAGATGGTCCGTACCGGCAGGATTCCTGACTACCAAAAATGGCTTTCCTATATTCTTTAAGGTAATTGCCCATTAAAGTTGCACTTGGTTCTTTGATAATTTGCTGAAATCAAT
>CAYGXB010000041.1:0-14533 GCA_964353605.1 uncultured Bacteriovoracaceae bacterium | reverse complement strand
TCTGGTGCAAGGCCATAATCTCCAGCTCAGCCTTCAGGTTCACCTCGTAATCATGGCTAGCATCCGCCCGATCCTTCGCTGCCTGTCGATTTTGTGACATCATAATGACCGGCGCCTGTATAGCAGCCATCATCGACAATATCAGATTCAACAATATGTACGGGTATGGATCAAAGACGTCCTTCCATTGAACCAGAAGATATGAGTTAATGGCAATCCAGCATACCATTGCAATAAAAAATAGCAGAATGAATGCCCATGATCCGCCTAATGCAGCAACCCGATCAGCCATGCGCTGGCCGAATGTCAGAGTCTCTTCATGTTCCGTCAGAACATCCCGGCTTATATGCAGACGTTGAGAAATGAGGCGGATGACATTTTGCTCACGAGGAGACAGAGAGTCATATGCCTTGTGCAGGAGCTGTTGTGAAAGCTCATGAATATCTCTTTTCATAATTACGACACCATCCTTCTAAATTGATTTTGCATGGAAAGGCAGATCTCCTTTTTCCTCTCTGAACATAATACCCCGTCCATGGCACAATTCAATATAATATGACAGGGGCTTGGTGAAAGGAGTGAGTGGGGTGTCCTATTCCCCCTTATGAATGTGATGAGTATCTTGATGCTTGAGCTTTACAAATCAATTCCAAGAATTATTATTTAAGATTGCTGGCATAAAAACCGGCAAGCAATTGGAAGCCGAAGAAGTAAAGAGGTATTTATGAAAAGATGGCTGCTTGGGCTGATAAACAAAAAGACAGTGCTAAAAGAGACGATACGAATATCATGACGATAGATCGTACATTTCAGAGAGGGTGCTGCGCATGAAGAGTAAGCATACCACATCCCGACTCAACAAACACGATTTCCTCTTGTTTGCCCTCGATGATCTACTCCCTGCTCTGTCCAATTTCATTACCTTTCGTTTCAAGGAGCCGCACAGCGTTAAAGAGATGCGTGAGGCCATGCGTTATATGTTCACCATTTACCCGCGCCTGCGATCCGTCGTTGAACCGACGCTGTTTTCCTATCGCTTGAAAATCCTCGATGACCATGACAGGAGACTCGAAGTGCTCTTCAATGACGCCTTTCGTGTGCAGTACGACCTCCGTTGTGATACAGCGGAGTTTATCTCCTATCGGCGTGATCTGCTCAATGAACCGTTCTCTCTGCAAGAGGGATTACCCATAAAAATCCGCTATCTTCCCGACGATCCCCAACCGATATTGTTCCTCGCCTTCCATCATATGATCGCAGATGGCAGGAGTTGGTTTCACCTGGAAAATTCGCTCCTGAGGTACCTCAATGGCGACAAGCCGCCGGAGAATCCGCTCGATAGCCCAAACATGTTGCCGGCCCTCGTGAAAAAGCCCTACTCTACTCTTCCTGCACAGATCTATACATCTTACAGGCTCTTCAAAAAGGATATCCAGAAGTATAAAGGGCAGAGCATGATCACCGCCTCATCCCGGCCCGCAGATTTCTTTAGCCCTGCGGATGCTGAATTTTATATTCTCCCTTTCGAACTCGCGCGGGTCAAAGCAAAGGGCAAGGAATTAGATGCCGGCGTAAACATCCTGCTTCTCGCTGCCTTTGCCAGAACCATAAGCAGAGGACCGGGGAGAGATACGGGAGATGCGATCGGTATAGCTATACCAATTGACTTGCGTCCGTATTATGATGAAAAGCCCCCTATCTTCGGCAATTTTATCTCCATGTTCTGGGTGAGGATTCATCGCACATATTGGGACAACCCCCGCGCAATGATCAAGGAGATAAAAGCCCAGATGTATGAATATATCAATCGCTACAAAAACAAGGAGATGATCGTGCCGAACCTCATCGAAAAATTATGTACATTGGTGGGCAAGAAGAGCTACGTACGGGCAGCCCGCATAGCACGGAAAAGAGGTTTTCTTCCCATGACCTGCTCGTACGCTGCTATGGGCAATATCGACCACATTAATTCCTCTGGCACCAAGGCCCGGATATGCGAGACCATGTCCATGGTGCCGCATTTTGCGTTATTCATGGTCACCATGAGCCTGGAGGGTCGCATCTTGACCGGATTATCCTATCCCGAAGCCGAGTTCACCCGGGAAGAGATCAAGGCATTCATTCAAAGCTATAACCTGGCCCTGGCGGAATTACTCGCGTTGTAAGCGCGCTAGGACCCATGCTATATATAGTGAGCTCGGGGACATGCCCGCCCTCGCTCACCTCGCTGTTGGCGAGCAATCCTTTCTCGAGCGCCTCCCTGAGCACGAGGTGCGCGATGGGCGCCTGTTTCCTGCAGAACAGGGGGATGACGCCCACGTGTTTGCACGCCTGGGTCTGCCCACATTCGATTGCCTCCACGTATGCTCTCATGATACCTTCCCTATGGAAACCAAAGGGGATGTCTTTCCGTAATTTAGTTTCATGGGAGGCAATTTAATGTATTAAGGACATATCATTTCACCTGGGGGGGAAATTCTTGATCTTCCCACCTTGCTTTGTTGTTTGTAGCAATTAGTATGTACAGTACCTGTATCAGTATTTTGTGAGGCAAAAGTTTATTTATTTGGGAGGGTATATATGAAACCAGCGGAATCAGTTTCGGAACCGAGGGATTTTGAGGTCAGCCGAGGGTATGCGTATTACGTCTTCACGCTCCTGTTTCTCCTTTACCTCTTTAATTATGTCGACCGCATGGTCATCTCTGCGCTGCTGCCGTACCTCAAGGTGGAATGGGTGCTCACTGACACCCAGTGCGGTTGGTTTGCCTCGATCGTTACGCTCATGATGACCGCCTTCGTCTTTCCTGTCTCGCTCCTGATCGATCGGTGGAGCCGCAAGAAGGCGATCGCCATAATGGGGGTGCTCTGGGGGTTTGCATCCGCGGGCTGCGCTTTCATGAGGAGCTTCACCCAGCTCATCTTTATGCGGTCGTTCGTCGGCGTTGGAGAGGCGGCCTTTACGTCGGGGGGACACGCCATGATCGCAGCCTACTTCCCCGAAGAGAAGCGGGCCACGATGAACGGACTCTTCACCGCATCCATCCCCATGGGGACTGCCATTGGGGTCATCCTGGGGGGTGTCATCGCGGAAACCCTCGGCTGGCGATATGCCTTCGGGATCATGGCGATTCCGGGCTTGATCGTGGCGATTATCTTCTTCTGGGTGAAGGACTACAAGACCGTGGATGTCATCAAGCGGGCCTCTGAAGGGACAAAGTCCCTCGAGGTGAAGATGAAGTTCGCTGACATCGCGAAGGAGTTCCTCCATACGCCTTCGGTCCTCTTTACCTATCTTGGCTACGTCGGCAATACCTTCGTGACCACGGGGCTCATGACCTGGCTGCCGACCTACTACCATCGGATCGACGGCCTCCCGATGGACAAGGCGGGGATAAAGACCGCCGTCATCTTCCTCCTCGCAATCTTCGGCGCACCGTTGGGAGGGCTGGTAACCGATATCCTCCGGAAACGGTGGCTCAACGCCCGCATGAGCGTGCCGGCCGTGACGTCGCTCCTCACGGGCCTGTTTCTCTTCATCGGCTTTTCCTTTTTGAAGGGCAACGCTCAGTATATTTTGCTTATCATGTTCGGTTTCACTGCGCCGATGTTCGCTGCGGGCGGCTCAGCGGTGACGCAAGACGTGGTGCACCCGGGGCTGAGGGCAATGTCGTACGCGCTGGCCCAATTCTTGATGATGGCGCTGGGCTACACGCTCTCACCGATTTTCATCGGGGCGATCTCAGACCGCTCTGACCTCTTGACAGCCTTTCAGTTTCTGCCTCTCTTCTGCCTTTTCGGCGCGATCGTTTTTTTCATCGGGTCCTTTTTCTACGTGCGGGATTTGCATAAAGTCGAGCGGGTGAGATTGAAGCAGGAAGGACGATAGCATCAGACAAGGGCTGTTGCGAGACGTCCAGAACATACAGACGCGATGGCGTCAGGTCCTGGCATTTGCAGAGATATTTTATCTAGGGAAAGCGCCAAAGCCTGACATCAAATTTCCGGCGTAGCTGTACCATTGCGCGGCATTGAAATTTATTTTCATGGAAGATCAGATGGCTACGAAAGGAGCAGCCACTCCATGACCGAGATGATAGCCCGCTGCGGCTTCACGTGTGATGCATGCATGGCGTTTACAGACAACAACCATACCGTCGCTGATCAGGCCCTGGTGGCGGAAGGCTGGGCACGATATTACGACGTGGTGGTGCCGCCGGAGAAGATACGGTGCAACGGCTGCCTGGCGCAGGATCGCGGCGGCTACGCATACCCGGACCCGAATTGCCCCATAGCCCCCTGCGTGACGGCCAAGGGGCTGGACACCTGCGCGGAGTGCGCCGACTACCCCTGCGAAAAGCTGGAAGCGAGAATGCGCGCCTGCGATGAGGTCAAAGCGCGGTTTCTCGGCACCATCTCCTGTGAGGAGCTCGAACGCTTCATCATTCCCTACGATGCGCGGACGATATTGAACAGGATCAGGAAAGACAAAGGCCTGCAGCACGTCAGATAAGAAACCCGACCAGCGACTGGACGGACGGCACGCCTGCGCCGTGCAGCAGGATGGCGTGCATTCAAGCGGGGGGATGAACTGAAAAGACATGACGTTCTAGCATGGTGCAGGCAAACACATGCCATATCACGCAGAATGAGCCGTATGAAGGAGGTTCATAGCGATGGAAGCTCACTGCGTGCATGAGCTTGCCGCTGAGCGGCAAGATCTGCTTCCGGCACGCGCATTATTTGAAAAAGGAGGAGACTATGAAAGACAAACCCTGGCTGCGGCATTATGACTTCAATATCCCCACCTCGATACGTCACCCCTATGTTCCTGCTCAATTTCTGCTTCAAATACCCTACAGCGCCTGCCCGGACAAACCGGCGCTGAATTTTTACGGCACGGAGATGACCTTTGAGCAATTGCGGCACCTGGTCCTGCGCATGGCCAATGCCCTGGGGGCCATCGGCGTGGGCAAAGGCGAGCGCGTGGGTATCCACTTGCCCAACTGTCCCCAGTTTCTCATCGCCTGCTACGCCAGCCTCTCCCTGGGGGCCATCGTCGTGAATCTGAATCCGCTCTACACGGCGCATGAGATCAAGCAGATTGTGAAAACCACGGAGATGGGCACCATCATCACCTTCGATATGGTGCTCCCCATCGTCAGACAGGCCTTACAGGAGGTGGACATTCCGAGGGTGGTCGTCACCAAGGTCACCGACTACATCAAGGGCTTGGGGGTGAGCACCCCGACCAGCCTGGAACTGGAAGGAGGATGGCATCATTTCTCCACCCTGATCGAGAACTGCACCAATACCAAGATGCCCCGCATCCCGATATCCCCGGATGATCCCGCATTGATCCAGTTCACCGGCGGTACGACCGGGACCCCCAAAGGGGCGGTGCTCACCCATTCCAACATCATGGCAGGGACCCTCCAATGTGCCATATGGGGCAGTTACAGCATGAGCCTCACCCCGATCGAGAAACGTTTCATCCTCTCGGTCCTGCCTTACTTCCATGTCTATGGCCACATCGTGGCCATGAACTGGGCGCTCTTCAACTGCGCGACGCAGATCCTGGTTCCCAGGTTCGAGATCGACGAGCTCATGAATATCATCGCCGGGTATGAAAAAATCAACTTCTTCCCCGCCGTACCGACCATGATTGCGGCAATCGTGAATCACCCCCGGGCGGCCGAGATCAATCTGTCAAAGAAACTGGGCCTGCTCAATTCGGGTGGGGCCCCCATGCCCGTGGAGCTCATCGAGAGGTGTGAGGATATGGGAATCTACTTCGGCGAAGGGTATGGCCTCAGCGAATCCACGGCCTTGGGCATCTCCAATCCCATCATGGGACTCAAGAAAGCCGGCAGCATCGGCATCCCCTTCCCGGACAACGAGGTGCGCCTCGTGGATATAGAGGAAGGCAAGGCAGACGTTGCACCCGGCGAGCCGGGGGAGATCATCATGAAAGGCCCGCTGATCATGCAGGGCTACTGGAATGATCCCGAGGAAACAGCCCATCAGCTGAGAGACGGGTGGCTGTACACGGGAGATATCGCCAGGATGGATGAGGATGGGTACTTTTTCATCGTGGACCGCAAGAAGGACATGATCATCGCGGGGGGATACAACATCTACCCGCGGGAAATCGATGAGGTGCTCTACCAGCATCCCAAAGTCATGGACGCCGTGGCGATCGGAATTCCTGACGAATACAGGGGCGAAACGGTCAAGGCCTTTGTGGTATTGAAGCCCGGGGAGACAGCGACGGAAAAGGAGATCATCGAATTCTGCAAGACCAAGCTGGCGGTGTATAAGGTCCCCAAGAGCGTTGAATTCAGGGAGTCGCTGCCCAAGTCCGCGGTCGGCAAGATCCTGCGCAAGGCCCTGCGAGATGACGAGGAAAAAAAGTGCAAGGGAGGCTCACGCTGATATAGGCTCGCTCCCCGACTGCCCGGCGGAGGTCCGGTTCCTCCTGAAGATTCAGGGGGATATGCACTTTTTATGGTTGCAACGGTTCTATCCGGAGCAGTCGAATTCGTAGTGGCCGGATCCGATATGGACCTTGCCGTCCTGCAATGCTACGGGATGCCCTCCTTCGGTTATGCTTGAACAATACTGCGCGGGTATGATTACCGTGGCCGTGGCATTGGCCGGAATGCACACCCGCAGGGTCATTTTGTTCCCAGCGCATGACCATGCGGATTCGATCAGGCCATGCATCGAATCGTAAGCCGCCTTTGCGTGCGACAGTCCGCCCCCCGGTTGAGGCTTGATGATGATATGCTTATACCCCGGCTTTTGTTCGTCGGCATTGATACCGGCCACAACCTGAAAAAGCCATGCACCGATGGATCCATATGCGTAATGATTGAAGGAAAGCATCCGTTCGGACTGGAACGAACCATCCTGCCTAATCGCATCCCAGTGCTCCCAAATCGTTGTGGCGCCTTTCTTTACCTGGTAGAGCCACTGATGGTCCTCGTTTAACAACAGGCCATAGGCGACATCGTCATAGCCGTACTCGCATAAGACCTGACATATATACGGCGTGCCGAGAAATCCGGTCCCCAGCCGATAGCCGTTCGCACGCACCATATCGGCCAGGATCCCGGCCGCCTGTGCCTTGCCTTCCTCGGACAGGAGATCCGCCACGAGGGCCAACACATAGGCGGACTGCCGATGGGGCCATATCCGCCCATCCTTTCCCACCCGGAAATGCTGGAAGGCCGCCTTGATCTTGTCATACATGGCCCGATAATAGGCCGCGTCATCTTCCCGGCCCAGGATCGTCGCCACGCGGGCCAGGATGCGCGCATCCAGTGCAAAATATACCGTTGGTATATAAAATTTCGATTTCAGGATGGATTTGTTCATGTGATCGCCCGGCGCCAGCCAATCCCCAAAGTGCCAACCGGCGGTATAAAACACGCGCAGATGTTCCCAGGTGGCCTTATCAAACCACTGGCGCGGATTGACAAGGATGAAGCCGCCAGCGCGGCGGGCGCGCCGCGCATGGAAGCGGAACAGGGCCTGCATGCTGGCATACTGTTCTTCCAGGATGCGGCGGTCGCCATAAAAGCGGTACAGACACCAGGGCACCAGGATGGCGGCATCTCCCCACCCGGCGGAATAATTGAGTTGGAAGAGTGCGAAGAACTCGTCAAAAATACTCTTCTCCTCCCCTGCAACCGGATGCAGCCTGTGCCTTACCACGCGCTTGAAAGTGTCCCACCGGTTGCAAAAGGGGTCTGGTATCACCATGGGTACGCCCCCATTCTTGTGCTGATCGTCTTTAAGATCGTGCAGCCAGCGGGTCAAAAACGGGGCGGCCGCCATGGAAAAACAGGCTGTCGGGGCATAGACCTGCAGGTCGCCGGTCCACCCCATGCGTTCATCCCGCTGCGGGCAGTCGGTTGGGACGTCCAGGAAATTCCCCTTCTGCGTCCAAACGATATTGCGATGGAGCTGATTCACCAGGGGATGCGAACAGCTGAACTCGCCGGTACGGTCCAGCTCGGAATGGATGACTACCCCGGTCACACAGTCCGGTGTCAGTTCACCGGGGTAGCCCTCGATCTTGGCGTAGCGGAATCCATGGTAGGTGAAGCGCGGTTCATAGACCTCCTGCGCTTCGTCCCCTTTGAGGATGAACGTATCCGTGGCCTTGGCCTGGCGGAGGTTCTTATGGTAGAAGTTGCCGGCGCGGTCGAGGACCTCGCCGTGCTGAAGGGTGATCTTCGCCCCCTTTAGCCCCTGGGCCTTCAGTCGGATCCAGCCCACCATATTCTGGCCAAAGTCGATCACCGTCTCACCGGCGGGTGTCCGCAGGATGGCCAGCGGACGAAGCTCCTCGATGCGCTTGACCGGAACACCCCGCGGCGCGACGAAAATGCCGGGATCAAACCTGACCGGTTTGACCGTTCCCCAGGCGGCATCGGGAAAACCCGTCATATGCCACCCGCTCTTTTCCAGCCGGGCATCGTAGAGTTCGCCGTTGAAGAGGTCCGCGGCCCTGAGCGGCCCGATGGATGCTTTCCAGGTGTCATTGGAGAGAACGAGCGCCGTCGATCCATCCCTATACGTGAGCTCCAGCTGCATGTAGAGCGCGAGCTTATGCCCATAGATGTTTCTTTCATAGAGGTATGATACGTATCCGCGGTACCATCCGTCTCCGAGGATAACGCCGATGGCATTGGCTCCCTGCTGCAAGAGCTCGGTCACATCATAGGTCTGATACTGCAGACACTTATGATAGGTCGTCCAGCCGGGGGTGAACAGCTCATCACCCACGCGCTTCCCATTGATCCAGGCTTCATACAACCCATGGGCCGTGATATACAAGCGGGCTTTGGTTATGCCGTTTTTGAGTGCAAATTCCTTACGAAGGAGAGGACAAGGCTCCGACCGCGAGGGATCTTCTTTCAGATCGGGCTGAATCATGGCTGCCTTCCAATCCTGCGCATGCAGCAAGCCCATCTCCCAGAAGGCCTCCTCGCTCCAGGCGGACGTCTGTCCGCTCTCATCCCACACCCTCACGCGCCAATGGTAGCGCTGTCTGGATTGCAATGACGGTCCCCGATATTCAATATGGATGGACTGATCCGTCGTCTGTTTCCCGGAATCCCACACCAACGCACGCTCGTTAAACAGATCCTCCGAGCTAAGCGCCACCTGCACCTGATAGGCGCTCTGCATCGTATCGCGCTGAGCGGAGGAGAGTTTCCAGGATAAGCGCGGTCTGAGAACATCTATCCCCATAGGATTGCGCTTGTATTCACAGCGCAGGTCGTGCATATCTATCATAATTCAGTCCTCTCTACGCTTTCCTCGAAATATGTTGGATAATCCACTCGTTGAAAAAGCTCGCCTTCCTTGGCCTTTATCACGATTGAAGCCCTTGAAGAGGCTTCTATACAGTTTTTTTAACAGCTTCGAGAAGTATTTTCAAGCTCTGAGGGCAGTTTGGAGCATGAGGAATGGATAGATGCAAAACAGGCTTATCTCCATTCGATCTTGGGCGGCTTGCGTTCGGGTAATCGGCGATATGCAAATTGCGGATAGCCCAGCATCATGGGATAGAAGTAGGGATAAGCTTCGGAAATCCCGATGGCCTCCTGCAAGGGCGGCCAGGTTTTGGCAGCACGACAAAGCAGTCCGGCCCAACACGTTCCAATGCCCAGGGTAGGGGCCGCCAGGTCAAGATAGGCCAACGCAATGGTCGGGTCCACGATACCGTTGCCGGCTGCTTGGGGGGCCATGGCAACGACCACGGCAGGGGCGCTCCGCAATATCCCGTCGAAACCCGCATCCCATGCAGCCAGGTAAAGGCTTAAATGCAGCTTGGGAAAAGGGGCGTTATCCGGGTCATGTTCGAGGATGTCGCGCATCCAGTCCGCCACGAATCCGGCCAAGCGCTTAACCTTTGCTTGGCCATTGAAAACCACCCATTTCACCAGCTGCGTATTGCTGCCGGTAGGCGCATAGCGGGCGATTTCGATCAGCCTTTGGATCTTTTTCGTTTCAACGGGCTTATCTTTATAGACGCGAATGGAACGTCGGGAGCGCAGAAATTGAACAGCTTGCTTTTCGTCGATGCCAAGCGCCTTTTCAATCGGCGGACAGTCTTCGATCGTCACGCGTGCATGGCTGAGGGCATGCTTCGGGCAGACGGCAACGCAATGCCCGCAGGTGATGCAGATCGCTTCTCCTCCAGGAACCATTTCCGGAAAGCCCGTTCCATCCTTGAGATGGATAATATGCGCCGGGCATTCGGTCACGCAGATGCCGTCTTTATTACAGGTGCGCTCGTTAATGAGTAACAGACTCATATCGCTCAACCTCCTCGTGTACAGATTTTTTTAGCCTCTTCCCCCAACGAAAAACCACGGAGACGTTCCTCGGCATACGCATGCGACGGGTTGCTCATCGATCAGTCTCCTCCGGCAAGCGCAAGGCCAGGCCGGCATTTGTGTCCTGGTGAAATATGGCGGCGAGGTTTCCCAGCCCGAAAAAACCAGAATACCTTGCGGATCCATGGCTGGACCATGCTTAGTCTCCTGTCTTGAATCCAAGGCCTTGGCGGATGCCGTCTACAATGGCCTGGGGCAGCTTCTGATACTTGAGCGCTTTGCTGGTCGAGACGCCCAGGGCCTTTCCGAGACACCCGAGGCTTTCCGCCATCTTGATCGCCACGGCCGGGCCGTTTATCACCGGCACCCTGGTTCCCCGCACCATGCTGTACCCCGCCAGGGAAAGGGCCGGTCCCAGTGATGCGCACCCGACCACCACCACCTCGGCCCCGTCTGCCGCCAGGAGCTTGGCCTGGGCTTCGAAAGGCGGGATGGCAATCTTCTCGGGTTCGAGGAACATAGCCGGATAGAGCTTCTCGTCGAGCTCGCAGGAGCGGATGGGATCTTTGCGGACAAGCCGCGCCTCGAGCCCGTACCTCCTGATGTTCTCCTCCACGATGGGGATGAGCTTTTTGCGGACGGTCACCACCCCGAAATTCCTGCCGAGCATGCACGCGATCATCATGGCGGCCTCACCGACGCCGATGACCGGAATGCGCAGCGACTCCCGCGCCTCCCACAATCCCGGGTCGTTGAAACAGCCTATGATTGCGGCATCATACCCGTAGGCCTCTCTGCGCATGAGCTCGTCGAGGATGTAGACATTGTTGAGCAATTCCATGTACTTCGAGGCCACGAAGTATGCGGACTTCGGAAGGTAAGCAAAATCGACCGTGGTATCAGGCCACTTCAGGCTGTTGATATGACCATCCAACGCATCCCACATCCCCTCGGCCTCGGGTACACCGGGGATGTCCCTGGTGGAGATGTTCTGCCAGAGGATCTTCATGTTCTTATCCCTGCCTCCCTTTCCGCATATTGCTTGAATACCTGGATATCGGCGAGCGCCTCGGCATAGATGGTCATGCGCTGCGCTTCGAAGGAGCCCTCTCCATGGACCGCCAGAACCTCGATCTCAGGATCGAGGATCCGCCGGATGAGCTGGAGCATCCGCAGTCTGTGCTCGGTCGGCACGCCGGCCTTGCCTCCTAGGTATTTATCGATAAACTGGTGGAGTTCGGGGTTTTGATAGTCCTTGTACGTGGGGGCGGTCGATAATAGCCCTCCCGCCATGTCCTGGACTATCTTCACGCAGTCGTGGTAGTTGCTGGCAAAGTAGTATTTGGCCATGTTGGTGATGGTCGGGTTCGGCGTGGCAAACCCGCCATGCACCACATAGTCCACGCATGCGGAGCGGGAGAGGGATTTCAGCATATTCAGGTAGATCACCAGGTCGGTGATCTTCTCTCGCACGTGGGACATCCTGATTATCCCGTTGTATTCAGCCATGGCCTGGGCCATGCCCACCATCATTTCGGAGATGGGGATCCGGTAACTTGCTGCCGTGTGCCGGTGGAAGTAGGCGAAATTATACACCAGGGGCATGGCGAATTGCCACTCTCCACACAGGAAGACCCTCTCCCAGGGAACGAAGACATCATCGAAAATGATGAGCGAGTCCGTGTGCCAGCGCACGGGCCTGTCCGCAACGGGAAACTCATAGGGCCCGAATGCGGTCTTGGATGGGTGGCACACCTGGGTCAGGCCCCTGGTGTTCACCGGGATGGCGAAAGCCACGGCATAATCCGCATCCTCTTGGGTCATGTTGCGGCTGGGGATGACGATCATCTCGTTGAAGTAGGCGGCGCCGGTGATATGGGCTTTCGCGCCCCTCACGGTGATCCCGTCTTGATTTCTGTCCACCACCCGCACGTAATAATCCGGGTGGGTTTGCTGCGGTGATGAGGGGCGCAGCGACCTGTCGCCCTTGGCATCGGTGACCGCGGCGGCCACCGCAAGGTCATGCTGCTGCAGATACCGTCGGTAGGCTTCTGCGCGCTCGACATACTCCTTTTTCCCCATGAGATTGGCCGTGATGTTGATGGCGTTGATCGTGTCAGAGGCGATATCGTGCGTAAAGGGAATTGCCCCTCCCCCCAGCCGCGTCGCCGCCACCATGAGTTCATGCCTCTTCAAGAGGTCCTCGGCGTTTTGAGGTTGGTGGTAATACCTGCTGATGGGTTCCCCTGTCTCCAGGGTAATCACCGCCAGATCCCTGTATTCCGGCATCACGGTCATCTCATAGTCCAAGGCCGCAGTCTCTATGCACGTTTTCAGCATCGGATGGGCGTATACGTCCGCGACCCTCTCTCCGCAGATGTACACTGTCCGGCCGTCCCGCAGGCTTTCTTTATACTCTTGCGCTGTTTTCAAGCCCATGCTTCTGTCCTCCTCGCCATAGTAGTTGTGCGCCGCATTCCCTCCTCGTCCTTATGTCCAGGACCCGTACCGGCTCGAGCTGGAATGTAGGGTCGCAAAGATTGGGGAGCCCTATGCGCTCAACCTTCGGATGCATTCCCACCTCCATCCTCGCTCCTTCGGCAACCGCTCTTTCCCCTGCCCCCTGCCCTGCAACGGAAAGCAAGCGCCGTTGTGCTCAATCATACCAGCGGGAGTCCTTTTTCCCCGCGCACCTCGTTGATGTTCTGCTTGATCCCTTCCCGCATGGGGATGAGCCTGAAACCGGTATCCTCGCACAGCAGCGTGTTATTGACCCGGAACACGTAATACACTTCGATATCGCCAAAGGTTATCTGGGCATCGGGAATGAGCTCGCATATGCGTGCGGCAACCTCATCCCCTTTGTGCGTATAACCTCCGATATTGTAGAGTGTGTGCTTGAGCTGCTTTGCGTCGGCCTGACATACGTTGACAACGGCCAGGGCCACATCGTCGACCGATGAGTACACGAAGTTGGTGCTGGACTTCAGGGGAATGTGGAGCGGCTGTCCGAGGGCCGGCAGGCATGTCCCTTCATCCTCAGGCAAGCCATCCGCCGTCGACGAACAGGGTCTGCCCGGTAATGTAGTCCGAGGCCTCGGAGGCAAAGAGTATGACGGCGCCGATGAGGTCTTCCACCTTGCCGATCCTCCCCAGGGGCGTCTTCGCGATGATGGCCTCGGCCAACTCCTTGTTCTTCAGTACGGGCTCGCTCACCCCCACCTCGAAGGTTGCCGGTCCGATCGCGTTGACGTTGATCCCGTACGCAGCCCACTCCAGGGCCAGCGTCCTCGTCAACTGGATGACGGCCGCCTTCGAGGCACCATAGGGGGCCAGGAGCGGAGAGCCGCTCTGCCCGGCCGCCGAGGCGATGTTGATGATCTTACCCTTTTTCTGTGGCATCATCTGTTTTGCCACGGCCTGTGAACAGAAAAAGAGCCCCTTCAGGTTGGTGTTGAAGATCTTATCCCACGCCCATTCTTCGACCTCGAACGCTCCCTTGTTGATCGGGCTCGTGCCGGCATTGTTGACCAGGATGTCGATCTTGCCGAATTCCGCAACCGTCTTGGCAACGAGGCCGGGGATCTCCTCGACCTTCTGCAGGTCGACTGAAATGGCGAGCGATCTCCGCCCCATGGCCTTGATTGCTTCGGCCACTTCCTGGTTGGGCGCGAGTTTGCGGCTGGTCACCACGACATCAGCCCCGTGACGCGCCAGGCCCAGGGCTATGCCCCTCCCCAATCCCCGGCTGGCTCCGGTAACTATGGCCACCTTGCCTTCCAATGCATTACTCGCCATAAACACGATCCCTCCATTGACAGATGTAGAGCGGCATACACCTCAGTATATCCCGCCCGTGCGCCTTTTCGCAGAGCTTGATCATGGCATTCCCTATCCGTGAGGCCCCTGCCCTTTCAGCATGGGCTGCCTGCGAATCTCCTGTTGAGCCTCGCTCCGCCTCTGTGTACCTGAAGTCTCCTGCAAGAGCTTACCATATATTATGGTTATTCATCCAGGTAATTCCCGTGCTGAAAACAGCATGTAATGCTGAGCAACAAGGCTTGTTTCGCCACCATGCCAGGGACGCCAGAACTTCGGCATTTCTGATAACCACCTGTATTGCTATTTCCCCGCAATCGATATATAAACCAGCTGGGAGGCGCGATGACTGATAACCCT
>CAYGXB010000040.1:0-14544 GCA_964353605.1 uncultured Bacteriovoracaceae bacterium | reverse complement strand
AAAATTTCACCTCTTTGAGGTAAGCCTGACTGCCCCCCTGCTGGCGGAAGACACGTTCGCTGCGTAGAGTGCGAGGAGCCCGTGCGTGCATTTCGGCTCCGGCGGCTTCCAGCTCTTGCTCCTCTGCTCGAACTCTCCTTCCCCGACCTTCAGGCTCAGCGACCGCTGCGGGATGTCGATCTCGATGATGTCTCCTTCCCGGACCAGCGCGAGAGGCCCACCCTCCATCGCCTCGGGCGAGACATGACCGATGCATGGCCCTGCCGTGCCGCCGGAGAACCTCCCGTCCGTGACGAGCGCTACCGAGGTGCTGAGCTCGCTCTCCGATATCCGCATCGTCACCATGAGCATCTCGCGCATGCCGGGGCCGCCCTTGGGTCCCTCATACCGGATGACAACCACGTCCCCGGGCCTGATCCCCTTGCTGTCGAAGGCGGCGATGCACGTCTCCTCGGATTCAAAGACCCGGGCCGGGCCGGAGTGCACCAGCATGGAGGGATCCACGGCCGACACCTTGACCACAGCTCCGTCCGGGGCGAGGTTGCCATAGAGCGCGGCAATCCCTCCCTCCTCGAGATAGGGTGTGTCAAGCGTACGGATGATGTCTCCATTGCCTGCCGACGCATGCGCGATGTTTTCGCCTACCGTGTGGCCAGTTACCGTCAGGGCATCGAGGTGGAGAAGCGGCTTGAGCATCTTCATCACCGTTGGTACCCCTCCCGCTTTGTCAAGCTCGGAGAAGTTGTGCGGGCCGTTCGGCTTCACCATGCAGAGGCAGGGTGTAGCGCGGCTGATCATGTCGAAATCTTTAAGATCGACCCGGATGCCGAGCTCGTGTGCGATGGCCGGCAGATGGAGGGTCGTATTCGTCGACCCGCCGATCGCCATGTCCACAGCGATCGCATTCTCGAAGGCGCTCCTCGCCATGATAGACGACGGCCTGATGCCATCCTTCACGAGCTCCATGATCCGCTCGCCGGTTTTACGGGCCAATGCGAGCCGCCTGGCGTCGGTCGCGAACAGGGTGGCAGATCCCGGGAGCGCCATGCCGAGCGCCTCGGCCATGCACTGCATGGTGCAGGCAGTCCCCATGAGGTTGCACGCTCCGGGACCCGGACAGGTCGCATTCACCGTCTCGAGGAACTCCTCCAGCCTGATCTTTCCCGCGATGAATTCCACGTTCACCTTCGGCAGATCGATCGGGACGAGCTCCCTATCCCTGTATCTCCCGGGCCGCATCGGTCCGCCGGTGACGAAGATCGTGGGGATGTCGAGCCGCGCGGCGGCCATGAGCATGCCCGGGATGATCTTGTCACACGAGCACAGGCAAACCATACCGTCGAACAGCCCCTCGTGGCCACTGACCATTGCCTCGACTGTGTCCGCAATAAGGTCGCGGCTCGGCAGCGGATATCGCATGCCCGAACTCCCCTCGGAGAATCCGTCGCAGAGCGCGATGGTGTTGAACTCCATGGGCGTGCCGCCGGAGACCCTGATACCATCCTTGACCTCCTGCGCAAGCTCGCGCAGGTGCACATGCCCGACCACGACATCGGTCCAGGAATTTGCGATCGCGATCACGGGCTTGCGCATGTCCGCCTGCGTGAAGCCCGCGCCCCGGAACATCGGAAAGATCTCCTTTAGTCCCATATCACACACCTCTCATTCCAGGATGATCCTGGCATCCACCGCCAGAGCCTTGTCCGGATAGGCGAAGACCGGGTTCAGATCCATCTCCCGGATCTCCGGGTTGTGCGCCATGAGCGTTGATACCCCCAAGAGGATCGCTGCGAGCACCTCCCTGTCCACCGGTGGATGCTGCCTAAATCCTTCCAGCAGTCGCTTCGCCCTGAGCTCGCCGATCATGGCGAGCGCCTCGGCCCTCCCGATCGGGATGAGCCGCAGGGAGACATCCCGGAAGAGCTCCACGAAGATCCCGCCGAGGCCGAAGACGACCACGGGGCCGAACTGTGGGTCCCGCTTCGCCCCGATCATCACCTCGATTCCGGGAGGTGCCATGTTCTGAACGGAGACGCCGAGGATTTGGGCGCCTACATGATTTTTCTTTACGGCCGCCACAATCTGCTTGAAGGCTCGTTCGATCTCTTGCCTGGTCCTGAGATCGAGCTTCACGCCACCGGCGTCGGACTTGTGTACGATCTCCGGCGAGACGATCTTGAGCGCCACCGGAAACCCGAGTCTCACCGCCATGCTCGCCGCTTCCCTGGCGCTCGATGCGAGCTTCGTCTCTGTCACGGGAATCTTGTAAGCTTTCAGGATTTCCTTGGCCTCGATTTCGGTGAGGACTTTCCTCCCCTCCTTCAGCGCATCCCCGATGATCCGCCTGCACGCTTCCCTGTCCACCTCCGGATGAAAAGCCTCGCCTTCGCCCTGCGCCTGAGTGATGAATGTCCGGTAGCGTACGAGCCCGGCAAGCGCCCGGATAGCCCGCTCCGGGGTGCCATACAGCGTGACCCCGAACATCTTCTGTAAAAGCGGCCGGATCAATTTGTCGTGTTCGTCCATCGTCCCGACAAGCGGCTTGTCGAGAACGCCGATGATATCCTTAGAATTGATCTGGTCGAGCAGCGGGCCGAACGAATCCACGATATCGTCGATGCCGGAGATGCTCGAACCGGTGAAACCGAGGAACCATGCGTCCACTTCCGGGTCGGCGAAGAGACTCTTGAGCATTTCGAGGTTCGAGAAAAGCCCCATGGCGCCGGTGGCAGTGAAATCCACCGGGTTCGCGATGGAGGCAAACTCGGGCAGGATCCCCTTGAGCTTGCTCTCGTTGGCTTGACTGAGCCGCGGGACCGTAAGCCCCGTCTCGCTGCACTTATCCACCGCGGCGCAGCCGAGCCCGCCGCTGCCCACCACCATACCCACGCGGTTGCCTTTCGGCAGCGGCTGGCTCAGGTAGGCCCGCACATAGTCGAAGAGTTCCTCGACGTCGTACGCACGGATGATCCCGGCCTGCTTGAATGCCGCGTCGTACACCTCGTCCGCGCCCGCCAGCGCACCCGTGTGCGACCGGGCGGCTGCCCCGCCTGCCTTTGTCCTGCCGATCTTGATGGCGAAAATGGGCTTCTCCCTGGTTACCTTCCGAGCGAGCTCGAAGAACTCCCTCCCCTCCTCGAGCCCCTCCAGGTACAACATGATTGTCTTCGTTTCCGGATCGTTTGCAAGATGCTCCAGGTACTCATGATCCTGAAGGTCAGCCTTGTCCCCGGTGCTGATGAACCTGCTGAAGCGGATGCCCTGCGCCATGGCCGAGGCGAAGATCCCGATCCCGTATCCGCCGCTCTGCGTGATGAATCCGACGTTCCCGCCCTCTTCGGCCGAGAGGATGGTGAGGTTGATCCCCGAGGATGCGCTGTAGATCCCCATGCAGTTCGGGCCGATAAGCCGGATGCCCGCATCCCTCGCAACAGCGAGCATCTCTTGTTCCCGCTCGACCCCCTTAAGGCCGATCTCCCGGAAGCCTGCGGTGAAGATGATCGCCCCCTTCACCCCCTTTTTCGCGCAGTCCCGCAAGACCACCGGCACGGCCTCGGCCGGAACGACGATCCCAACGAGGTCAACATCCCCCGGCACGTCGCGTAGGCTGGGATACATTTTCCTGCCGGCTATCTCCCCCGCCTTCGGGTTCACAAGGTGTATCTCCCCACTGTACCTGCTCTTCAATGCGGTCATCGCCACCCAGTTCCCGAATTTCATCGGATCGCTTGAGGCACCGACGATGGCCACCGACCTGGGATTGAATATGGCCTCAAACTGTCTTATCAGGTCCATGCTCTTTCCTTCATCTTAACCCCCCAGCCAGGCTGATCGGGGAATTGAGTTATGAGACATTCCAAGCTTATACCCGCTCAGCAACGAGTCGTTTGCCGAGATCGAAGGCCTTGAGGCTGAGCTCGGCCGATTTCGGGAAATAGCCCGTGATGATTTTCTTGAGGAACTCTTCCGGGATCAAGAGCATGCCCGATCCGGATGCCGCGCCAAGGACTGCGATGTTGAGCGCGGCGACGTCGCCGACTTCCTTGGCGATCTGCGTGGCATTGACGGCAAAGACCCGGGCGGGGATCTTCTTGAGGTTCGCGAAGATGGCATCCATCTCTGGATAGTTCCGGTTCGACGGGAGGACCGGGTGCTCGTTCGTGATCACGGTGCCACCCGGCTTCAGGAACCTTGCGGCGCTCTTCAGCGATTCGAAGGGCTCGAATCCGATCACCGCGTCTGCCTCCGCGTCCATGATGAGCGGCCCGAAGCTTCCCTCCTTCCACAGCCTCACGTGGCTGAGAACGGCCCCGCCGCGCTGACCCGCGCCATGGGTCTCTCCGATCGCCACGCGGTAACCCGCCTCGATCGCTGCATCGCCGATCATGTGGGAGGCCGCCACGCTCCCCTGCCCGCCGATGCCGGCAAAGATGAAATCGAATGTATGGCTCATTGCTTCACCACCTTTATCGCGCGTTCCATGCAGATCTGAGTACAGTTGGCGCACCCTCGGCAGAGCGCATCATCGATCACCGCCTTGGCCACCTGGCCGTCCCAGGAAATCGCCGGGCAGCCAAACTCATCCACGCACGCCTTGCAGCCGTTGCACGCCTCCTGGTCGACCCTGAAGGGTTTGGGCGGCGTGAGTCCTTTCCTCCTCCTGTTCCGCAGGTACTCGGTTGAGCAGGCCCTCCGAAAGATGATGCACGCGGTCTTCTTCTCGGCCAGGACCTTCTTCACTCCCTCGATGGACTTCTTGATGCTGTACGGGTCGAGAACCTCCACGACCTCAACGCCGCACGCCTTGACGAGGGCCTCAAGGTCCACGATTTTCACTGCTTCGCCCATGGCGTTGTAGCCTGAGCCGGGGTGGGGCTGGAAACCGGTCATACCGGTCACGCGGTTGTCGAGGATGACCGTGGTGAACCGGGCGTCGTTGAACGTGGCGTTGATGAGCGAGGGGACGCCGGCATGGTAGAAGGTTGAGTCGCCGATGAAGGCCATGACCGGAGCATCGATCCCGCTCTTGGCTATGCCGTTGGCCATTCCAATACTCCCGCCCATGCAGTTGGTGAGCATGAAGGAAAGCAGCGGCGGCAGGCCCATCATGCCATAACAGCCGATGTCACCGATACCGACGTAGTTCACCCCCATATCCTGTGTCGCCTTCCGCACCACATAACCGGAGGCCCGGTGAGGACAGCCCGCACACAGCGTGATCCTCCGGATCCCGAGGTACGGCTTGATCATCGCGTTGATCTCGGTTCGATCGGGGGACGTTGGCTTTTCTTTGCCGAGCACCTCAGCCAGGGCGTTCATGACCTTGAGCACGGTGAGCTCGCCGGAGACCGGGGTGTGACCGGTGAGCTTGCCGAGGATCGCCACCTGCGGTGCGGCATCCTTGGCGAAGGACCGGAGCTCCATCTCGATGAAGGGGTCGGTCTCCTCAAAAACGATCACCCGCTTGACGGCATTGAGCAGCCTCGATGCCTTCTCAGTCGGGAGCGGATAGGACATGCTCAGCTGGAGGAAGGCCACCTCCGCGCCAAGCTTGCTCAAAGCCTCTTCGATGTAGTGACGCGCCACCCCGCTCGCCACCACGCCCACCGCTCCCCCTCCGTCCATGGTCAGGGTGTTCCCCGTAAAGCCGTTCGAGACCTCGGCAGCCTCCTTAAGCCGCTTCACATGCAGACGTTCATGGAGGTAGGCCATGTCCACCCAGCCGTACTTGACGATCATCTCCATGCCGAGTTCGATCGGGGTGGGGTAAAACTCCGGCTTGGGCCTTTCCTTCGGGATCTCGCCGAAGGTGACGTCGCCGGTTGCATGGGAGACGCGTGTTGTCATCCTCACGTAGATCGGGCACTTGAGCGTCTCGGAAAGCTCAAAGGCGTACTTTGTTAATTCCTTGGCCTCACGGGGATCGGCCGGCTCGAGGATGGGTATCTCGAAGACCCTTGCCGCCAGGTTGCGCGAATCGAACTCGTTCGACGAGCTGTGCCCCTGCGGGTCGTCGCAGATCACCACCACGAGGCCGCCCTTGCCAATCTGCCAATGGGCGAAGTTGATGAGCGGGTCCACCATCCAGGCCACACCATGGTGCTTTGCCACCACGAGCGATCGCAGCCCGCAGTAGGTGGCGCCCGCCCCGGCCCAGAGCGCCACTGTTTCGTTCGTAGACCACTGGGCATGGATACCAAAATCCTTTGCAAAACTCGCCACCGTCTCGAGGATCTCGGACGAGGGCGTTCCCGGATAGGCCGCAGCGAACCGGCATCCCGCCTCGAGAGCTCCCCGCGCCACCGCCTCGTTCCCCATGAGCAGCGTCTTCTTCCCCGGTTCATCAATTCCGACCTTGCCCATTTTTTCCTCCCTTTCATCCCCGACCCCTTCGAAGGGGGGCCAAGGATTCACCGCCTGGGCCACTCGCAGGAAAAATGACATAGCGAGCGGCCCTAGCGGTGTATATCTAGCCCCCCTGAAGGTTCAAGGGGTTCGGGGTAATTGAAATCAAGATTATGAACATGCAAGCTTTCCGAGCACCTCGGGGTTCACGACGTTCGCGTACGTGCCATTGAGGGCGTTCTCGACCTGCTCACCATTGGCCTGCATGAAGCGCATGATAGCGTCCGTGGTCTGCACGGCCATGTGCGGGGTCAGGATGACGTTTTCGAGCCTCAGGAGCGGACTATCGCTCTCGATCGGCTCGATTGCGAACGTGTCGAGGCCTGCACACTTGAGTTTGCCGCTCTTCAGCGCCTCGATGAGCGCCTTTTCATCGACCACCTCGCCGCGGGCGGTGTTCACCAGGATCGACGACTGCTTCATCACGGCGAGCTCTTTTGCGCCTATCAGGCCTCTGGTCTCCTTGGTGAGCGGGCAGTGGAGCGTCACGATGTCGGATTCCTTCAACAGGGTGGGGAGGTCGGCTTTCTTCCACCCTGAGTGCGCAATCTGTTCATCATGGATCAAGGGGTCGTATACGAGGAGCTTCATGTTGAAGGCCTTCATCCTTTTCGCTGTCTCCTGTCCGATCTTCCCGAATCCGACGATGCCAAGGGTTTTACCATCGAGCTCGAGCCCGAAATCCCAGACTCGCCAACCGCCTTCCCTGATGTTCTGGTGCCCCTTGATGAGGTTTTTTGCGCAGGCGAGGATGAGCGCGATTGCGTGCTCAGCCACGGATACCGTCGTACCGGTCGGCATATTCATGACCACCACGCCGTTTTCCATAGCGGCGACAAGGTCGATCTTCTCGTACCCGACGCCCGCGGACTGGATGAACCTGAGCTTCTTTGCCGAGTCGATGATCTTGCGGGTGATCGGGTAACTCTTGGCCTGCATGTAGAGGATGGCGTCGCAGTCCGCGACCATCCTGCTCAGGTTCTCCTCCGAGCAGTCCGAGGTGCACACCGCCTCGGCGCTCTTGATATAATCCCCGCACCAAGGAATGAGAAAATCCAATCCCGTCACTAAAAGCTTCATGCGCATGATCTCACTTCCCCTCTGCCCTCCGGGGCCAGAGGGACCAGACCTCAGATGATTCCCAGCTGCTGGAGTTTCATCCCGGCGGTCATGCTGCCCTTGAACTTAAGCTTGCCGGTCATGAACGCCCGCTGGCCGGAGAGTTCCCCGTTGACCAGCTTCACGAAATCATCATCCTTCATCTTCAGGCTGATGGTCGGGTTCTCAATGAGGCCGGTTGCAATCGACGCCTTCTTGTCCTTGATGGTGAGATTCCAGTCCCCGGCATTATTACCGGTAATGTTGAACTGGATGGTCATGTCCAGACCTTCGAGCTTGTCCTCCGTCAGCTTCGCTGGCAGAGCGACTTCAACGAATTCCTTCGGCGTGCTTACTGGCATTTCTCCCTCCTCCTTTTCCCGTAGGTTTTTTCTGTATATATCCTCACAACAGGGATGGCTCCCTGAGATGGATCATTTTTACCTGCTCGGGGCTGACTGCACCGGTTTCGAGATAGTATCTGATCGCCTTGACCATGGCGATGCGGATGTCCTTCTGCGGCAGCCCCAGCTCATTCACGGCCTTCGAGCAGTCGACGAACTCGTTGTACCGGGTATGGAGCGCCTGTTCCACCGCAACCAGCGGGGGCTTTCGGATGATGTCCGCGATGCGCTCGTTCACCTCGGCCACCACGCGCACAACCGGCTTGGGAATCTTGACCGTGGGCGCCTTCAAGCCGGTGAGCGTTGCAAGCTCCGCAAAGAAATCCTTGAGGAAGATGTTCTTGTTGCCGAGGATGTAGCGCTCGCCATGCCGGCCCTTCTTCTCCGCCAGAACAAAGCCGACGGCCAGATCTTCCACATCGATGAGGTTCATCCCCACATCCACATAGGCGAACATCTTGCCGTTGAGGAAATCGAGGATCGTCCTGCCGGTCGGGGTCGGCACCCAGTCGCGGAGTCCGATGGGAGAACAGGGATTCAGGATGACCATGGGCAGTCTGTCCATGTATTCCCAAGCGAGCTTTTCGCCCAGGAACTTGCTCTCTCGGTATGGTTGCCGTGCGCAGTCCTTCGGGTCCGGAAAGTCGGCCTCGGTGCTGAGCCGGTCAGGGAAGAATCCGACCGAGGATACGGAGCTCGTATAGATGACCTTCTCAAGGTCGCACTTGAGTGCGGCATCGAGAATGTTCCGCGTCCCCTCGATGTTCACCCTGCGGATGTACGCGCCGCCTTGCGGATGCCAGTGTCGGTAAACGGCAGCCAATTGGTAGAGTTTGTCGCAACCTTGCAGAGCACGATCGAGCGCAGGAGGATCGAGGAGGTCGCCTTCCACGATCTCCAGGTTAAGTCCCTCGAGGTTGCGCAGATCGACCCCAGGACGATCCATGGCCTTCACGTCCCGACCGTCGGAAATGAGCGCCCGTACCACGCTTGATCCGATAAGCCCGCCCGCCCCTGTTACCAGTGTCTTCATATAGGATATCCTCCTCTTAAGATCTCGAGTGGAACCGAAAAATCTGCATACTCTCGGCCATGCTTGGTCTCAAGGGGATGCATCGATCCGCCGGGTAGACCATACGCATTATCAAAAACAAAGCGCGTGGCTGCCTGCGGATCAATACCCCCCCCCGAAGATTCAGGGTGGCTGGAGGGACTCGAGATCTCTCTTGTCCCACCCGGCACGCTAGGGTTGCCTCATGGCAGCAATTTCTTCTCCATCACCGGAATGGCCGCATCGAGGGTCTCGATGATGCGATCGATCTCCTTCTTCTCTATAATTAGCGCCGGGGCGATGCATATGGTTTCCATAGACGAGGACCGGATGTAGAGCCCGCGTTCCCAGCATTCTTCAGCGAGGCAGTGCGGCGCGGAATTCTCCGGAAGGATCGGCGTCCGCTTCTCCTTGTCAACTACGAGCTCGATGGCTGCGAGGAGGCCTAGTCCGCGCACGTCACCCACCGAACGATACTTCGTCAGGGTCTTGAGGCCATCGAGCAGGTATTTGCCGTTCTCCGCGGATTTGGCCACCAGGCCTTCCTCCTCGATCACCTGGATGTTCGCCAGTCCCGCCGCGCAGGCGACCGGGTGGTTCATGTACGTGAACCCGTGCATGATGGGGAGACGCTCGTCCTGGAGCTGCCCGATGGTATCGTAGATCTTGGCGTTCATCACACAAGCGCCCAAGGGGATGTGCGCGGAGCTGATCCCTTTGGCGAAGCTGAGCATATCGGCCCTGATTCCTCCCCAATACTCGTGCGCGAACATCTTGCCGGTCCGGCCGAAACCGGTGATGACCTCGTCGAGGATGAGGAGGATGTCGTACTTATCGCAGATCTCCCTGATCTTGGGGAAGTATTCATCCGGAGGAACAATCACCCCACCACTACCGATGATCGGCTCGGCAATGAAGGCAGCGACGGTATCCGCACCCTCGCTTACGATGGTGTCCTCGAGGTCCTGTATGCATTCGAAATCGCATCCCGGGTAGCTCTTATCAAACTCGCACTGGTAGCAGTAGGGCGCGGCGACATGGAGAAATCCCTGCGCCAGGGGCTCGATGTTCCAGTGGAAGGGAAAGATGCCGGTGGAGGCGGTGGTCGACAGCCCCATCCCATGATAGGAGAACCTACGCGAGATGATCTTGCTCTTCTCCGTCTTGCCCTGCAGCTGCCAGTAGAGCCGCGCCATCTTGAGGTTGGTTTCGTTCGTCTCCGAACCCCCACAGGTGAACCAGGTGCGGGTGAGGTTGTATGCGGGGTTAATGAGGGAGGCCACCTTTACAGCGAGCTCGATGGACGGCGGCGTGGAATGCCCGTGGAACGAAGTGAAATAACAGAGCTTCTGCATCTGTTCATGCACGGCCTTGATGATCTTGGGATGGTTATGGCCCACCGCCACGCACCAGAGACCGGCAAAGCCGTCGAGGTACTCCTTGCCGTCGATGTCCCATATGTACATACCCTTGCCTTTCACGATGATCTTGGGTGGCAGATGGTCGAAGTCCTTGGGATGTGTCACGGGATGTATGAGGTACTGCTTGTCCAATGCGATTAAATCTTTATTCAAAGACATATCCACCTCCTGGATTATTTTTGCTCATGGTAAAAAAAAGTATCCATATCAATGCAGTGCAGACTATACGCAATGATAATATACGGTAATTTCTCACGGAACAAGACGGGAATATTACCTATACACTACCGGTAAAAAACCCGTATATGAGCCTCATCCCCATGGGTGCGAAATGCATCATCCCTCGCGGGATGTCTCTATCCCTCATCCACCTGTTTGGTGAGCTCCGCGGCGAGCTGCTCGCCAGAAAAGCGGGCCAGCAGGATGGTCCCGAAGAGGACCACCACGAAACCGCCGATCCTGAGCCATCTCAACCTCATATCCGCGGGCAGGAGCTCGCCCATGGCATAGATGCCGAAGAAGATGGCGATCAACCGGGCACAGAAATCATTGATGGCGATCACCACGATTGCTCGGCCGTGCTGGTAAGCGCGGGACAGGAGAAAGATCTGGGTGAGATAGAAGCAGATGAGCGCCGGGAAGATGATGCCGAAACCAACGATGAGGGCCTTGCTGTTGATCTCCAGGATCAGCGCCTTGGTGAACACGTCCCCCAGACCGGCCAGCACCCCGGAGATGATGCTGAAAACCACGGCCAGGCCGAGGTCGAAATTGTACGCCCGGCGGGAGAGAAAGATGAGGAGGCAGACCCCACAGCTCAAGCCCACGGCTGCGACAAACCGGGCAGGAGCGATGACACTTATGGTCTGGCTCCCCGTGGGTTCGCTAAGCCCCAGGGCGATGATGCCCAGGGTGACGACGATCACCGCCGCCCATTCCGAGGACTTGAGTCTGTGATTGAGGAAGAAGATCGAGAAGAGCGCCAGGACCACGAACCCCGATCCCTGGATGGCCCGCGCCAGGGAGATGGGCGTGAACGTCAGGGCGTAGACGAAGAACCCCCATCCGATCCCGCTGATCACGAGCCCCCCCATCCATTTCTTCGAGGTAAGAAAGGCCCAGATGACCTTGGGGAGGTTCTTGTCCCCTGCAATCAGAGGCAGGTGGTCGGCCGCCTGCTTCTGGAGGACCACCCCCAGATTGACGCTCACGGCAAAGATGGTAACGAATACGATGGATACCCAAATAGACATTTATCCTCCTAAGGAATTTGTTATTGGTTACACTGCTCCATTCTTTGAATACATAGCATGCATTTATACATCCGGCAGTGCGCCTATGAGGCTCTCCGCATTCTTATAGAAGAACTTCTCTCGGAGCGCACGGTTGTCCCTGGTCGCCTGCATCCCCACCCGCACCGCATACTTCGGCAATGAAAACGGGAAGTCGGAGGCATACAACACCCTGTCCTGCCCCATTCGATCGAAGGCCTTTCTGATGTTCTTCTCACACTTGAAGCTGGCGTCGGTATGCACGTTTGCATATTTCGTTGCCAACTCCCAGACTTTCTCAAACTCCAACATCCCCATATGGGCCAAGATGATCGGGACATCCGGGAAGGCGGCGATCAGCTTTTCGTAGTTGGCCATCGCGGTGTACTCTGAGCGCCTGAACTTCGGAATGTAGTACGTGCTCACGCCGGAATGGATGATGACTGGCTTCCCGTACTTTCGAAACTCCTCAAGGATCTCGAACCACCTCTGATCCGTCAGCGGCAGGTTCTGAATGTTGGGGTGCAGCTTGATCCCGAGACACCCGGCCTGCATATACCTGTGCAGTTTGATAATGCGGTCCGGATCGTGTGGGTCTACGGAGGCAAAGGTGAAAACGAGCGGCTTATCCTTGCCGGATTCCCGACGCGACCGGCACAGGGCGAGATTATCCTCGGTCTTGACATGCGGCTCGATGGGTTGGAGCATGCAGTGCGTCACCCCGGCTTCCACCGCGTATCGCTCCAAATTCCTTTCGGTTGCCAGGTTGTTACGTTGCTGGTTGTTGATCACCTCCAGGTAGCGGGTAATGGTGCGCATGCCCAAAGGCGGCTTGCTCATGCGATACCCGGTCCACTCCTCGATGAACCCTGGACTCCACACCGGTTTCGCATAGGCTTCATCCAATGGCCAGCCAAAGAGCACATCGCCAACATGTGTGTGAATGTCTATAATCTTCACGGTATACCTCCCATAAACGAGCCCCAAAAGGCTATGATCGATCTCCCAACAACTCCCCCATACACGGATCGCCCTTCAGGAGGATAGTGCACAAGCGGCATTGAAAGCTTTAAGTGCTTCTTATAAAAAAGGTCCTGATGTCTGTCTTATTCAATGCTGTCCCTGCCTTCGGTCAGGAAGAGCAGATCGAAGTGGGCAAAAGTGATCTTGCCGTAGTTGTCCTTTTCGTAGAGCAATCCGATGGTCTTATCCTTCAATACCGTGAGACAGGAATACGCTGAACTGCCTGGATAGATGAGTTTTGCCACCGGCCAGGTCTTGCCTTCGTCATAGCTCATGCGCACGGTCATACCATTGCGGCCGCCTGTGGCGGGATTCGAGAAGAGCAAGCGGTTCTTATCGCTGTCATCCGTGGTCGTGTAGCGTATAATGCTGGCCTGACATTTAGGATCGGGCAGGTTTGTATCGTGAGAGCGCCACGACCACGTCTCGCCATCGTCCATGCTCAGCGATATGGCGCGGTAGCCCCTGCTCCAGCGTTGCATCCGCATATTCATCACAAGCGTACCGTCGATGCGCTCCACCACCTGGGCCTCGTCGCAGCCTCCTGGGATACTGTTGCTGTAGGACCATGTCTGGCCATGATCATCGCTGAAAATGGCATGGGAGCCCAATGCAAGCATTGTCGTGGAGTGATTGCAAGGGATAACCAGGCGGCCTTTGTGTTCACCATATTTTAGCTGTATACCTATACCCGGGCCTGTGGCATACCAACGCCAGTCAGCACTTTTCACCATCGCTGTGATCTCTGTTGGCTCGGCCCAGGTCTTGCCGTCATCGCCCGAGTATGTGCTGAAAACCCGGGAGGTGTCCTTGCCAATGCCCAGGTGGATCATCCATTCCTCGTCCTTTCCATTTTTCCAGATCATGAAGAGCCAGATGGTACCAGTTTGCTCGTCAATCACCGCACAGGGATTGCCGCAGAAATTTTCACCGTCATCCCAAATCACTTGAGGCTCACTCCACGTTTGCCCGCCGTCCTCAGAACGCCGGAGGAGCAGGTCCATGTTTCCAGCATCTGCAGCGCCAGCTTTGCGACCTTCACAGAACGCCAGAAGCGTCCCATTCTGGGTGGCGATGAGCGATGGTATGCGGTAGGTGTCGTACCCCCCGGTGCCGCTTACATAGACTTCACTCTCCTCGAAAACTGGATTCTGCGGATACGCGCTTAATCTCTCTTGGATATCTTTCTGTTGTGCCTCTGGCTCGGTAACATCCTCTTGGGAAGATGATTGACACCCCAAGAAGAGGATTACAGCAATGATAAAAATAAGAGCAGACCTCACCCTGCTGTTCTTGCAACACCTAAGGTCCATTTTATTCTCCTCTGGTTTGATATTATAAAGAAATACTGGGATTACCCAAAATTATTGGTAAGGCGATGCGCCGTCAGCGGATTGGGAGATAGGGACGAACCTTATCTCGTCGTCCAGCCACCATCGATACGCAGGTCGGAGCCGGTGATGTAGGAAGCGTCGCAGGTTGCCAGAAAGAGGATGCCGGTCGCGATCTCCTCCGGATCGGCCCAGCGGCCTATGACGCCCTGCTCCTCGAACTCCTTCTTGACCGCCTCGTAGGGGATGCCGCGCTGTTTAGCCTCCTTGGCCACGTCGCTCTGGAGCATGGGGGTGTCCGTAGCGCCGGGGCTCACGCTATTGACGCGCACACCGTAAGGTGCCATGTCCAGGGCTAGGGCCCGGGTGAACCCGAGCACGCCGGCCTTGGTGGAGCAGTAGTTGGCATGGTTGATCTGGCCGATGTGGGCGGCGACCGAGGCCAGCGTGATGATATTGCCGGACTTCTGCCTTTTGAAATAGGGGAGAGCAGCCTTGCAGGTGAAGAAGGTGCCTTTGAGGTTGACATTGATCAAAAGG
>CAYGXB010000039.1:0-14647 GCA_964353605.1 uncultured Bacteriovoracaceae bacterium | reverse complement strand
GGGGATAACCGGGACCAGAGCTATGATAGCCGTTTCTGGGGGGAGCTCCCCATCGTGAACATTAAGGGCAAAGCTGGCATTATCTATTTCTCCTGGGACAACGAAAAGAAGAGGCCGCGACTCTCAAGGATAGGAGAGTTCATCGGTGAGCAGTAGCAACATGGATTAACACAAGAAGGAGTGATCATTGGGCAATCATATGCGTTCAAGGAAGATACCGGAGGAAATCGTTCAACCATCGGGGAAGAATCAGGAGATCAAGAAGAAGGGCGCGGCTCGCGAATGGGGTGAGGCACTTGTCGTCGCTTTCATCCTAGCCATGATCATCCGGGCCTTCCTCCTCCAGGCATACCGCATCCCTTCCTCCTCCATGGAGGACACCCTCTTGAAAGGGGATCATATCCTCGCCACCAAGTATAATTATGGCGTGACCATGCCGTTCACCACCCACAAAATCTGGGGAGCTAACATCGTCCCACAACGGGGCGACATCGTCATATTTACCTTCCCCCAGAACCATCGCATGGATTTTGTCAAACGGGTGATCGGCCTCCCGGGTGACACGATTGCGGTCAAGAATAAAAAGGTCTTCGTGAACGGGAAGGAATACATCACGGGGCATGAGAAGTATACGGACCCGTATATTGTGACCGAAGACCCAGGAAAGGTCCGGGACAACAGGCCTGAGTTAACGGTGCAAAAAGGCCATGTGTTCGTCATGGGGGACAACCGGGACCAGAGCTATGACAGCCGTTTCTGGGGACAACTGCCAATGGATAACATAAAGGGCAAGGCCCTTATCATCTATTTTTCCTGGGAAAAAAGCCATATGCAAGAAAGATTAACGAGGATTGGGCATCTTGTCAGATAGGAGATAAAAAATGGCGGATCAACCTCTGGAGTCCAGCGATATTGCGAAGCTTCTGAAGAAGCTGGTGAAAAATGTGGAAAAAGCCTTTGCCGTATGGGATGATGTGGTCTTTATCGGGATTCGCAGCGGCGGAGAACATATTGCGCGCCATATCGTGGGACTGCTGGCCGTAAAGATTGGGAAAACACTTCCCCTCGGCGCCCTCGATATCGCCCTCTACCGTGATGATCTCTCCAAAAGGTTGCTCTATCCCGAGGTCAGAAGGACGGATATCCCCTTCGACGTCCACGACAAGATCGTCATCCTCGTCGACGATGTGCTGAACACCGGCCGGTCGGTAAGAGCCGCTATAGATCATATCGTGGATCTCGGCCGGCCCAGACGGATTTACCTGCTTGTCCTTTTCGATCGGGGGGGAAGGGAACTCCCAATCCAGGCCGATTTCGTGGGCAAGGTGATCAGCTTGCCTCCGGACAAGATTATAAAAATCAACATCCCCGAGGATAAGAAGTCGGTAGGGGATATCATCATTACCGAGGAGAAGAGATGAACTGGCCACATAAAGACCTCATCGGTATCGCCGACCTCACCCGCAACGAGATCGAAACCATTCTGGACATGACCCCGTCGTTCAAGGAGATCTCACAGCGGGATATCAAGAAGGTGCCGACCTTGCGCGGCAAGACGGTGGTTCTGCTCTTCTATGAAGCCAGCACGCGCACGAGACTCTCCTTCGAGATAGCGGCGAAACGCTTGAGCGCAGATACCGTGGCGCTTTCGAAGACTGGAACATCGTTCGAAAAGGGGGAGACCATGATGGATGTTGCCCAAAACGTCATGGCCATGGCCCCTGATTGCATTGTGATCAGATACCCGTTTGCCGGCATGGTCAGGAGGCTGGCATCAACGCTGCCCTGCTCCATAATCAATGCCGGCGACGGCTTCCATGAGCATCCGACCCAGGCCCTGCTTGACATGTACTCCATGCGGGAGCATTTCGGGACCCTGGAGGGGCTTCATGTGGTCATGGTCGGCGACATCATGCACTCGCGCGTGGCACGGTCCAATGCCTACGGTCTTGGAAAGATGGGGGCTCGCGTTACCCTCATCGGCCCCCGGACCTTACTTCCGCCCGGCATCGAAACCTGGGGGGTGCATGTCTCCACCGCGTTCGACCCGGTCATCCCAGAGGCGGATGTGATCATGATGCTCAGGGTCCAAAAGGAACGGATCGCCGAACACCTCTTTTCGGGGGACAGGGAATACTCCTGCTTCTACGGCCTCAACAAGGAACGGGTGCGGATGATGAAGAAGGATGCGGTGATCATGCACCCGGGTCCCATGAACCGAGGTGTGGAAATCAACCATGATGCGGCGGACTGCGATCGTGCCATTATCCTAAACCAGGTTGAAAACGGCGTGGCCATACGCATGGCCCTGCTCTATCTGTGTCTGGGAGGTTCAAATGTGGATTAGGGGGGTGAGAATCCTCGATCCATCGAGCAGCACCGATGTGATCGGCGATATGCATATCGAGAACGGCCACATTGCCGGGATATATCCCGGCGGCACAAAGCTTTCAGACCAGGACATCATTGCTGCCCAAGGGTTGTGGGTCATGCCCGGCCTCATCGATATGCATGTCCATCTGCGGGACCCGGGCTTCGAGTACAAGGAAGATATCCATACCGGGAGCCTCGCCGCCGCAGCCGGCGGGGTGACGACCGTAGTCGCCATGGCCAACACGAACCCGGTCAACGATAATCCAAGCGTCACCGAGTATATCCTGGAAAAGGCCAGGATCACTGGCTTGATAAGGGTGTTAACCTCTGGCGCTGTAACCAAAGGCCAGGAAGGTAAGGAGCTCTCCGAGATGGGCCTCATGCAGAAGGCCGGAATCGTAGCTGTGTCCGACGACGGCAGACCCATCGAGAGCGCGGCCATGATGAGGCGGGCCCTCGAATACGCAGCAACGTTCGGACTTCCCCTTATCGCCCATTGCCAGGACAAGACCTTGAGCGGCAAAGGCGTCATGCATGAAGGCACCCTCTCATCTTTTCTGGGATTGCAGGGTATTCCGAGACTCGCCGAGGATGTCATGGTTGCCCGCGATATTGCCATTTGCGAAGACATGCGCATCCCCCTGCACATCACCCACGTCTCCACTAAGGGTAGCCTGGCTCTCATCGGACGGGCAAAGGCCAGGGGCATCCCCGTCACCTGCGACGTCACCCCGCACAATTTCCTACTCACCGAGGAGCGGCTCAAGACCTACGACACCAACGCGAAGATGTTCCCGCCTCTGCGGGAGGAATCCGATCGGCAGGCCCTCATCGAAGGCCTACGCGCCGGGGTCATAGACAGCATCGCCAGCGACCACGCCCCGCACGCCTTCGACGAGAAAGACCTCGACTTTGACCTCGCACCGTTCGGGACTATCGGCCTCCAGACCCTCCTGCCCGCCCTCCTGAAACTCCACTATGAGTACGATCTGGATTTATTGAAACTCATCGCCTGCGTAACCACCAACCCAGCCCGCATCCTCGGCATCGACGGCGGTAGCCTCGCCTCCGGTTCACGCGCAGACATAACCATCGTGGACCCGACGACTACCTGGACCCTGACCGAGGATATGATCGTCTCCAAATCCAAAAACTCCGCCTTCCTGGGCGAAAACTTCACTGGCAAAGTGGTTTATACCATCGTAGAAGGCCGTATCGTTTACAAAAGCTAACCAAAAAAACCAAAGCTTTATCCCCCCGAATCCCCTTGATCTCTGTGCAGACCGGGGGAAGGGGAGTAGTGGATGGGAGCTTCAGACTTGCCTTTTATTGCTTTGCTTTGCTTTACCTTGCTTTTGCCTATTTTGCCGGTGGCGTTCAGCTTTCGCCTAGATAAGCCCAGCTTCCTTGAGCATGGTCGTGACCGTTTCACCAATGCCGAGGCAGGCGGTGAGGCCAGGAGATTCGATACCGATGAGGTTGATGAGGCCGGACAGGTCACGCCGGTCTTCGTGTGTGATGATGAAATCCCTGGCCGGTTCGCCTGGGGCATGGATCTTTGGCCTGATGCCGGCCATGTCGGACTCGAGGTCGTCCTCCTCAAGAAAGGGCAGTAGGTCATGGACGTTCTCGAAGAAGACTTTCCTATGCACAGGGTCGACTTGGTAGTCGATGGTGTCGATGTAAAAGGCGGTCGGGCCGAGTTTGAGGCCGCCGGAGAGGTCCTTGGTGGCGTGGATACCGAGGCCAGTCAGGTCCTTTTCGGGGCTGGGGTAGACGAGACCGTTGATGAGCACGGCCTTTTTGCTGTGGACGCGGAAGTATTCGCCTTTGACGGGGTATACGCGGTATCCGGCGGCTTCGGGATCGATGCCGGCCATGCGGGCAATGGTATCGGAATTGAGACCGGCGGCGTTGATGACAATCCTGGTGGAGAATGTGTAGAGGGAATCTTTGTGTTTGGCTGTGCAGACAAATCCGCTGCTCTGTTTGTTGAGGGCGCAGACGGTGGTGTTGCAGAGGATATTCGCGCCGGCATTTGAAGCGATGGCCTCGATTCGCTTCATGAGCTGGTGCGAATCGATGATGCCGGTGTTCTGTGAGAAGAGGGCGCATACGCCCTGGACATGAGGTTCTATAGCATTGAGTTCGGATTTTTCTAGCAGCCGCAAACCCTCCACCCCGTTTTCCAGCCCGCGTGTGCATAGTCTTTCTATCGAGGGAGCTTCGCCCTCGCATACTGCCACGATCACCTTCCCGATCCGCTGATGAGGGACGCGATAGCGCTCGCAGAATTCGTAGAGCAGGTGTCTACCTTCAACGGGCTGTTGCTCAAAACCCATTCTTTGTAAAATCAAAGCATGAGACCCTTCGCTGCGCTCAGGGTAACATAAGCAACTCTTTGAAAAAGCTGTCATTCTGAACGTAGTGAAGCATTTCTTTCTTTGGCATTCCGTGGAGTCTGGCATTTGGGCAACAGCCCGTCAACACATAACCTGGTCTTGAGGAAAGCAGGGGGGAAGTAGATGCCGGCATGGATGACCTCGCTGTTGCGGGAGCTGATGCCTCTTCCTGGCGATTCCTCTTGCTCGAGGACGAAGACCTCTCCATACCGACTTACCTGCATGGCGATGCTGAGGCCGATCACCCCTGCGCCTACAATAGTGATATCGACATCATACATGCACTGTATATACCGTGTTTTCTATGGCGAAAAAATCATTATTATTGGACACTCAAAGAAATCAATCTTAGCTACAATACCGAAAAACGTCTGTCAGAGACGAGTAAAGGGGAGCATCAATATCGTGCATATCCTCAAACAGATCGAGGGGAAATAAGCCCCCCAATCCCAGAACAGGATGGAGGGTCACGGCGCACCGTGCCCCTCCATGTCTCTATCAATACCGCTTCCTTTTTCGGCGCATCGCATATCCCCCGGGGACCGATATGCATGTTCTCAATACGGCTCGGGAGTTGGAAAGATAAGGGAAATATGGGCTTGACACGTTCAGACCAATTGGATAATGAACCCTCAAGATGGGCCCTTAGCTCAATTGGTAGAGCCACCGGCTCATAACCGGTAGGTCCCTGGTTCGATTCCAGGAGGGCCCACTCAAAAGGGTAGAGAGAGTGGAAGAGGCATTGAGCACACAGTAGGCTGAAGGGAAAAGGGGTGCATGGTATGCACCCCTTTTATTTTTTTGGACGCATGAGATTAAGAGAGGTAATGGACATACTGGATGGTATAGCCCCTTTTGAGACGGCCCAGGACTGGGATAATGTCGGAATCATGGTGGGAGATCCCGATCAGGAGATTCGATCTATTCTCGTCGCCCTGGATCCTTCGTTTCCCGTACTATGCCATGCAAAAGAAACCGAGACTAACCTCATACTGACCCATCATCCCTTGTTTTTCCACCCCCTCCGATGCCTAAACCTGCAGGATGCCACGGCAAGAAAGACAGCCCTGCTCATTGAAAACAACATGGCTCTGGTGAGCATGCATTCTAACCTCGATGCCGCTCCCGGGGGTGTCGCCGATGTCCTTGCAACATGCCTCGGTCTGAAGGATGCAAAGGCTTTCGGGTTGCTGCGGTTAGGCTTCGTAGAGCCCCAACCCCTTCATGTATGGGTGAGATCACTCCCGTTTGGGACTGCCCGTCTTTGCTATGCGGGAAGGGATGTCTGCAAGGTTGCATCCTGCCCGGGAAGCGGAATGGATCTCTGGCGTGAGGCACTCCAAGCCGGGTGTGATACCCTCGTAACGGGCGATGTGCGCTATCATATTGCCTTCGAGGCACACGAGGCTGGCCTCAATGTGGTCGATCTGGGGCATTTTGAGACCGAGATGGTCGTGGTCAAACCCCTGGTAGAGAGATTGCATAGGGAGTTGCCTGCATTGGATATTCGAGCCTTTGAAGATAAGGACATATTCATGATTCTAGAATAGTAAGGTAAGGAGTGATGTTGTGAAAGACTTTTTAATAGATGTGATCGCCCTACAAGACATAGAGGTTCAAATATTTAGGGCCGAGGCTGGACTGAAAGAGTTGCCCAAGGAACTCGAGGAAATCGACAGTATTATCCAGGCGCGAAAACGTTCTCTTGATGCTGTTGACGAGGAGATTGCCGAATTGAATAAGCGGCGGGAGCCCCTGGAAGCCGATCTCAAGGAGAACCAGACCATACTCAATGCCGCTGATGCCAGGATAAAGAGGATAAAGACCAACAAGGAGTTTCTCGCCCTCCAGAGGGAGGGCGACATCGCGAAGAAACGCAAGGTGGATATCGAGGAGCAGCTCCTTTCGCTCATGGAAAGGATCGAGATAAGAACCAAGGACAGGGAGAAAATCTTAAAGACTTTCGAAGTAGACAGGACGGTCCTGGATGAGAAAAAGGACAACCTGCTGTCCAACCAGCAGGAACTTGAGCGGGTCATCGCAGTGCTAAAGGACAAGATTGGCGAGCTCCGGGAAAAGGTCGACCATGTCCTGCTTTCCAAGTACGACCGGATCAAGGAGAAGAGGAAAGGGCTGGTCGTGGTACAATGTGTCGATGGTGTATGTCGGGGCTGCCACATGCATATCCCACCCCAGCTTTACAACGAACTCGTCAGGGCGGACAAGCTCATCACCTGCCCTGTGTGCCAACGGATCCTCTATATCGAAACGGACAAAGGATCTCGGGCCGAAAATACATGAAGCCGGAACCTTTAAGGGGGAACCTTACAAAAAATTTGGCTCTTCCATATTGTCGTTGAAAAATGACAGAAATGGATAACTGGTCATGGTTTTTGAGCTTCCGCTCGGGTTATGCGCTCAAGGGTCTCGTTCCTAGCCGACTCGCTTCGCTCACCCTTGACTGCACCCTCACTTCAGCTATTTTCCAGGAAATGGGAACTTCCGTTCCCTGTTTTTTATTTTGAAAACAGTTAGGAAACTACTATAGGGGTATGGTTCAAGTTGATAGAAATAATACTAACAGATAGATGAAAAAGGGGATCTCAACTAAAACACGAATGACCTAAAAATTTTAACATGAAGCGAGGGGAAGAGCATTGAGCGAAAATGACACAATGATGAGCAAGCACGGAAGGAATTTCTTCTACATCTGTCTGGCCATTTCACTCATCTTGGTCTTCCTCGTCTGGAGGCCGTTTATCAAGACCATCATCTTGAGTATGATCTGCGCCGCCGTCCTCTATCCCCTCTATCTCCAGCTTGTCCGCCTCTTCAAAGACAGGCGGTCGGTCGCCAGTCTCACGACCTGCCTAATCCTCATCTTCCTCGTGATCATGCCGCTGTCGGTCCTCACCCTGCTCCTCGCTCAAGAGGCGACGAATTTCTATATTACCATCAGCGCGCACCTGCAGCAGGGCATGTCACTCGTCCCTACATCAGGACCGCTGGCAAAGGTATGGGCCGCAATGAGGCAGTATATCCCCACCCTTGAGCGATCGACAGGAAACATGGAATCCCAGGCGGTAGAACTGGTCAAGATGTTTGTCAATTTCGTGATGACACATTCCATGAGTGTTATCAGCAATATCACGAACATGATCCTTCAATTCTTCCTCCTCATATTCACGCTCTTTTATTTCCTCCGGGACGGCTCTGCATGGCTTAAGGATTTTTCCGAAGTGATCCCCCTACCGGAGAGCCAGAAGAATCTGATCGTGACGAAATTCAAAGATGTGAGCATGTCCACCGTGGTTGGCATCCTCCTGACGGCCCTGTTCCAGGGTATTCTGGGGGGCATCGGGTTTTGGATCGCGGGGGTGTCACCCGTTCTCTGGGGTACGGCCGTTGCCTTTTCCAGTCTGATTCCGATGGTAGGCGCTGCCCTCGTCTGGATTCCAGCCGGGATCGTGCTCATCGCCTTGGGGTATATCAAGGGCGGAATCTTCATCCTGATCTGGGGGGCGACCTTGGTCTCTACTGTAGACAACTTCCTACGGCCTTTCCTCATGCGGGGGTCGACCAAGGTGAGCCCGGTCTGGATTTTGTTCTCCATCCTGGGCGGTCTAGAACTCTTCGGGTTCACCGGGATCCTCATCGGCCCGCTTGTGCTCACCATGGCGATCACTTTGATCATGATCTACCAGGAAGAATACTCGGCCTGACGAGAGTTTCTGCCTTTAAATCTCCTCTGCATGAAATACATTCTCTTTCCCCCGCCCTCTTTCTCTATCCTGTTCCGTCTCATGGTGGCATTTTCAGCTCATCATGATTTTTTAAAATTATTTCTCTAAAGTTTTTTGCATGCCAGCCGTATATATAACTGAATGAATAACTATGTTTTATCAAGAGATGCAATCACGAGTATTATACGGCCTCATTGTAAGGTAAAAAACTGAGTAAAAAAGGAGGAGTAATATGGTAAGGACGAAGAAAGGTTTTACGTTAATCGAGTTGATGATCGTGGTTGCGATCATCGGTATCCTAGCGGCCATCGCCATCCCGGCCTACAGCGACTACACCAGGAAATCAAGGATCTCCGAGGTGACGAATGCCCTGGGCGCGGCTATGTCGTCGGCTCAGCAGTATCGCAGCGAGAACAACTTGACGCCGGTTGGTTGGCCAGGAGCCACCGAGTATGATATTATCAGGAACACCTTCGGTATAATCTTGCCGACGACCTATCTGTCTGGGGCAAACTATACCGCCGCTTCCACTGCAGCTGCACTCACGATCATAGCCACATTCACTGGCGGCCAGAAAAACATCGGTGGCGGAGTAGACGGCACGAACGTAACATTGACCTCCGGACTCGAAGGCGGATCACGTAACTGGGCAGGCACCATACCCTCAAAGTTCAGGCCCAAATAATAGAGCGTAAATGGCCAATGAGGGGGCCTCTGGCCCCCTCTTCTCTCATTTGGAGATATTATGCGGGGACCAAAGGGGTTCACTCTGGTCGAGCTCATGATCGTAGTTGCCATCATTGGCATTCTTGCGAGCGTAGGGCTCACCATTTTCAACTCTTATTCTCGGAAGGCGAAGATTTCCGAGGTATCGGATGCCATTGGTGCGGCAGTCAGTTCAGTACAGCAGTACCGTAGTGAAAATAATAGTAGTCCTGCTGTCTGGCCGGTGAATGCCTACGATGTATGCAGGAACACATTCGGGTTAACCTTGCCGACGACCTATGTATCTGGAGCAAACTATACCGCAACGAGTACTTTAGCGTCATTGACCTTTTCCGCCCTCTTCGCAGGCGGTCAGAAAAACATTGGCAGTGAGGTAGATGGAAGGACCTTGACCCTCACCTCAGGACAGGATGGGGGTATGCGTGCTTGGGGTGGTACACTGGAACCACGCTTCCTCCCGAAATAATAATAGCCACCCATCCGCTCCTTTGCGATGTTTTCATGACACCCTGCCCAAGGCAGGGCAGACATTTCTTCATTCCAACTGAGGGCTCAGATCTTCAATATCGTTTACAATTCTTTCGGCTCTTCTGGTCACTTCTGAAAGATATAACTTTAGTAGATTCTCAGCTTATCACGGGCATCATCGCTCATTCATGCGGTGCTTACCTGCACACGAACAATATTTCAAAAGCTTACATACCGGGAGCTTCTTCCTTAACAATCCCATCTTTTGCCTGTATAAGGATGGCATATTGAAAGGAATGCTTTATGAGTACAATCAATATGAGGATTAGTTCTCTCATCATCCTTGGCAGCCTGATTTTCACTCTATATTATAACACATTGGACAATTCCCCGACAAATTGGGATGACCCCGCTCTCTTTACATATCCCTATATCCATGGATTCAGCCATGAGAACCTGAAACATGTCCTGACATTCCAGAAAGGCATGACCTATCAACCGATAAGGGACATCTCCTATATGATTGACTTCTCGCTCTGGAAAGGTAACCCCATATACGGTATGCACTTTCACAGCATCGTGCTCTATTGTCTGATGGTGTTCGCCGCCTGGATATTCCTTGTAACCTTGTTCAAAGCGTTCAATAGCGATGAATCATTTGCCTTTACCTGGGCCACCATATCGACTTTCATATTCGCCGTGCATCCGGGGCATGTCGAAGATGTAGCCTGGCTCTATGCACGGAAAGAGCCGCTGCTCGGCATCTTTTCATTCCTCAGTCTCTGGTTATTTATCAAGGGCAGGTCTAGAAATCCTCTCTTTTCTCTGGCAAGCTTTCTATTCCTTGTCCTGGCAATCCTATCTAAACCAGTGGCCCTTGTCGTACCGGCGGTTATGATAATGATTGACCTTGTTCTGCAGAAAATCAATCCAGTTCGGGGCTTCTGGAGAAAGAGATTGCTGCTCTACGTCTCCATGTTCATCCTTGTTGTCCCGTTGATGGTACGACTCGTGCACATGCTTTCATCCGCAGGCGGGATACAGCCACACCATGGGGGCAACATCTGGAACAATCTCTTCGCTGTTTCTCAGATTTTCATCAGTTATATATCCCTCATAGGGTTTAGCTTAACCTACACTGCAGACTATCCCATCCAGCTATATCCAGGATCCCAGTACTGGCAGGCTTGGGCATATCTGTTTGTTAATCTCGTGTTATTGGGCAGTGCTGTAGGGTCCTTTTTCAAGGGCCGCTATGTCTATACCTTATTCGTTGCCTGGTTCTACATCTTTCTTCTTCCTGTTTCCCATCTCTATCCTCTCTCTCAGATAATGGCAGACCGGTATTTCCTCATGTCTTCCCTGAGTTGGTGTGTATTGCTCGGATACATAATTACCTGGCTCTGGTACAAGCAATTGACTCACTCCCGACTATCCCCTGATTTTCCACGACTCATCTCAATCACTCTGTTTGCCATCATAATCTGCTCCTATGCGTCCATGACCATAAAACAGAACGATGTATGGCAGAATGGGCAAACCCTATGGGAGCATACCCTGGCAAGATATCCGCACTCAAACCCTGCCATTGTGAACCTCTCGAACATATATATCTCCCAAGGACACTTCTCTAAGGCGATCCCGCTCTGTATGCAGGCCGTCAGAGGGATGCCCTATGATTATATGGCGTTGAGTAACCTGGCCTTAGCTCAGATGCTCATGGGACAGGTCGACGATGCTATCCAAAATTACAAGCAGGTGCTCGCAATACCCCACTCCGATTCCGACAGAGCGAGCTTGGGGATTGCCAACGCCTACTGGGAAAAGCATGATATGGCCAATGTATATAACAGCTATATTAACCTCATGCGCTCCGGATTCAATCCTGATACTGCCTCCTATGGGTCTTTTATCTATTACCGGCTCGGGTATGCAGCATGGAAGCTTAAGAAAAAAGACGAGGCGGAATGCTCTTTGAACAAATCATACAAGCTAGCATGGCAATACCCGCCGGTTCTCAAAGGCTTAGCCGAGGTATATACCAGCATGGGAAATACTTGGATGGCTAATGTCTCTTATCAGAACCTTCTTAATTTTACCAAGGACAAACAATCACGGGCGGCGATACAAAGCGAAATCACCAAGCTCAAGCGATGAATCTATGTTTGAGGAATAGAGGGGAATCTACACCTATGGGCGACCGGCTTATTCGCCCCTACATATATTCTTTGTGCTATGTAGCCTTATTAAGGCGGCATGTTGAACAAGTATGTGAGAATAAGGTTAGGCCGCTCCGTTTCATTTTATGTGGTTATCTGGAACTAGCTCATCCAGTGGACCTTTTGCCTCCCTTGAGCCTAAGTGGAAGGATTAGGCTTTTCTATGACTTGGTAATGGAAGCACCCATGGCTGAATCATTACACAAAGCCGGGATTTCCATATTGACAGGCACAATTTTGGTTGTTATTAGGGGAGCGGTAATGCCGAAGTGGTGGAATTTGGTAGACACGCCATCTTGAGGGGGTGGTGGGTAATCCCCGTCCGGGTTCAAATCCCGGCTTCGGCACCATTATTATTTTGAGCGACTGAAAGGAAGCGACGCTATGGCACGGATATGCGAGATATGTGGCAAGTGTGCACGCGTGGGGCACAATGTGAGCCACGCCAATAACAAGACCAAAAGGTATTGGTTTGCCAACCTCCAGAAGGTCAGGGTGCAAACCGAGCACGGTGCGAAGAGCATGAGGGTTTGCACGCAGTGCATCAAGTCGGGCAGGATCAAAAAACGAGTGGCCTAGGTTGACTGCAGCCTCTCTACCTTTTCCACACCATGTAGCTTCTTGATCTTATAGAAAAGGGTCTCCAGCTCCGGGAGGTTCTTTACCGTCACCCTGAATACGCAGAGCGAATTCCCATCGGCCAAGGAATTCGCCTTGAGTTTGGTGATATTGACCTTTTGCTCTCCGAGGATGGCTGTGATCGAACTCAGCATACCCGGCTTGTCCACACAGAGCACGGAAAATTCGATCTCATGCACCTCCTCCGCTCCCTTCTCCCATTCAACCGGCACGAGGCGCCGCGGGTCCTCGTCCGCGACATAGGGGCATAGCCGTCTGTGCACGGTGATCCCCCTGCCCCGCGTGATATAGCCCACGATCTCGTCCCCCGGTATCGGTCTGCAGCACCGGGCATACCGTATGAGGAGATCCTCTATGCCCCTGACAATGATCCCTGATCCTTCGTGCGACTTCTTCTGTTCCTGAACCCTAGGGGCCTCGGCCCCTTTTGGCTCCTCGGGGACGATCTTGTGGATCACCTGATGGACCGAAAGCCTGCCGAAACCGACCGCGGCAAAGAGATCGTCCGCATCTTTCAGGGACAGATCCCTGGCCAGCACATTATAATCGATGCCCTTCTTGATATGGAGGATTTTGATCTTCTTTTCCAGGATCTCCCGACCTAGAGCAATGCTCTCCTTCATCTCCTGAGCCCTGAGCCATGCCTTGATCTTGGTGGTAGCCCGCGAGGTCTTGGCGATCCTCAGCCAGTCTTTGCTTGGGTGCTGTTTAACCGACCTCAGGATCTCCACCACATCCCCGCTTTTAAGCTTGTACTTGAGCGGTACGATCTGGCTGTTCACTTTGGCGCCGACACACTGATGACCGAGCTCGGTATGGATATTGTAGGCGAAATCCAGCGGGGTGGCGCCTGCAGGAAACCTGTATACATCGCCCTTGGGACTGAACACATAGACCTCTTCCGAATAGAGATCGATCTTAACGCTCTCCAGGAATTCCCGGGGATCGTGGACCTCCTTCTGCCATTCCAGAAGTTGTCTCAGCCAGGAGAACTTCTTGCCGTCATGCTCGTTGAGATTGGCCCCGTCTTTGTAGCGCCAATGAGCAGCAATTCCTTCATTGGCTATCGTATCCATCTCCTTGGTCCTGATCTGGAACTCGATCAGTTCCCCACCTGGTCCAAAGACGGTCGTGTGGAGGGACTGGTACATGTTTGCCTTCGGCATGGCGATGAAGTCCTTGATCCGTGACTGTATAGGCTTCCACAGGGAATGGATGATCCCGAGCACCTCGTAGCATTCCGCCACTGTAGCGAGGATGATGCGCACACCCAGGATATCATATATGGCTTCGAAGGGGATACCCTGTTGCTTGAGCTTCTGATACACACTATAGACGTGCTTGATTCTGCCCTGGACCTCAAACTTAAGATTATGGTGAGCAAACTCCTCCCTAACCCGGGTCATGATGTCGTTCAGGTACCCCTCCTTTTCCTTCGCAGCGGCGTCCAGCTTTGCCTTGACCGTCTGATACCCTTCCGGGTCTGTGTGTTTGAGGCCAAGTTCCTCGAGCTCAACTCGGAGCCAGTGGATGCCGAGCCGGTTAGCGAGTGGGGCATAGATATCCAGGGTCTCCTTGCCGATCCTTTGCTGTGACTGCCGATTGTGAAATTCGAGGGTGCGCATGTTATGGAGGCGGTCCACTAGTTTGATCAGGAGGATCCTGAGATCCTTGCTGACGGCGATGATCATCTTCCGAAAGTTCTCGGCCTGTTCCTGTTCCTTCGACAAGAAGGATATCTTACTGATCTTGGTAAGCCCGTCCACAATGAGTGCCACCTCGTCACCAAAGGCGTTCCTGATGTCATCTACTGAGGTTAGGCTGTCTTCGATGGTATCATGGAGTAGGGTTGCGGCCACCGCCGCTACATCAAGGTGCATCTTGGCGGTCATGAGAGCAACCTCCAGGGGATGGTTCAGGTATGGCTCGCCGCTCAAGCGCGTCTGGCCCTTATGGACCCGGGCGGAAAAGACATAGGCTTTCTCGATGATCCGCTTGTCGGTCTCCGGCACATAGGCGGAGACTTCATCAAGAATCTCAGTTGTCCGTACAGTCAATAACGCGGCCATTATCCTTC
>CAYGXB010000038.1:0-14772 GCA_964353605.1 uncultured Bacteriovoracaceae bacterium | reverse complement strand
GAACGCCGCGCCCGGTGCGAGCGCCTCCTGGGCGAACTGGGCCTCACGCGCCTCTCGATGAACATGGCCTGCACCCTCTCCGGCGGCGAGCGGCGACGCCTCGAAATCACCCGCGCCCTCATCACCTCGCCCATCCTCATCATGCTCGACGAGCCGTTCAGCGGGGTCGATCCGAAGGCCGTGTTCGAAAACGCACTGCTGATGAATATCCAGAAGAATGTAGATCATCAGGTGGATGTCGCACTGGAGCGTTATCGTGGCCTGATTGCCGAAAGGTCACTTACCGCGATCGGCGCCATCTATGACTTCCTGAATGCACTGGGCAAAGGTCATGGGAGGGTGGTGATCACGAACATCAATACCGAGAAGGATATAGAGAAGATCAAAGGACTTATGAAAGGGTTGGATCGGGACCTCTGCCTAGGGCGGGTTTTATAAAACCCGGGCCAACTTGGTTCTCATTGCAGACAGACGATGTGCCAATAATTGAGGGGTTAACCTACGCAGCTGAAGAGTGTTGACAGAGCGGTATAGTGTATGATACCCACGGGCGACCTTGTACGGAGCAGGATGTGACCCTGGCTGAGATAATGGATTTGCTGGATGCTGAGGTAATCGTTGGGCATGAGAAGCTGGATGACATTGAGGTGCATACCGCCTTCGGCGCTGATCTCATGAGCGATGTCCTCGCCTTTGCCCGCGCAAGGTGTCTGCTCATCACAGGTCTTACGACTTCCCAAACCGTCAGGACGGCCTTTGCCCTCGATATATCGGCTATCCTGCTATGCAGGGGGAAGATGCCCCAGCAGCAGGCGATGGATATAGCCAAAGAGCTGGGCATACCGCTGTTGAGAACACACCATATCATGTTCGAGACCTGCGGCATATTGTATCGTGAGGGTATGCGGGGATGCATTCGGGAAGTCTGTGCTGGAGACAGATACTGTGGTATGTGATGCAGGCTTCGTCGATAGTTTCTCGGTAGAAGGCAGGGCCTTCATAGATGCGGGCTTGATTTCGAGTCAGATCAAGAAGATCCTCAGGGAAAAGGGTATCCCGGAGGAGGTGGTCAGAAAGGTCGCTGTGGTGACTTTCGAGGCCGAGGTCAACATCATCTCGTACGCCGAGGTCGGCACCATCAGTTTCCAGATCGCACCCGATGCGATAACCATAGAGGCTGTTGACAAGGGTCCCGGCATACCGGACATCAATCTCGCCCTCCAGGAAGGTTATTCTACGGCTGACGACACCATCCGGGACATGGGGTTCGGAGCCGGCATGGGACTCCCCAATATCAAGAAGTTCTCCGACATCTTCGAAATCAAGTCCGAGGTGGGAGAAGGGACCTACCTCAAGAGCATTATCAGGATCAACGGGAGTCCGTGATCCCGGTAAAGACAGGTAGAGGTTTGAGGAGCAAAAGGGATGGATCTGAAAACAATCGTCGATACGTTGGGTCTTGAACCCCATTGTTGTGCCGACAAGCTTACAGGAAAGGTGACGGGGGGGTATATGGGTGACCTCCTGAGCGATGTCATGGCGAACAGCGCCAAGGGACAGCTCTGGGTGACCCGTCAGGTGCATCAGAATATCGTCGCCGTCGCCGCCCTGAAAGAACTCTCCGGAATCATCATCGTCCAGGGGGCAAAACCGGACCAGAACACCATGGAAAAGGCGCAAAAAGAGGGCGTCCCCATCCTGGGAAGCACCCTGCCTGCATTCGAAGTAGTGGGCAGGATTTACCGGCTCCTTGAGAATGCATAGGGGTTCCTTCCCGCATACGAACGATGATCCGAGTCCATACCTGTGACCTGCATATCCACACCTGCCTATCACCCTGTGGAGACTTCGACATGCACCCCCAAGCCCTGGTAAGAGAGGCACGGGCAAAAAACCTGGATGTGATCTCCATCTGCGACCATAATTCTTCCGAAAACGTCGAACATGTGATGAGAGCGGCAGCAGGGACGGGCCTCATTGTGCTGCCGGGCATGGAGGTGACCACGCGGGAGGAGGTGCATGTGATCGCCCTCCTGGAGGGCCTTGAACAGATACGCATCCTCCAAGAGCAGGTATACAGGAACCTCCCGGGGCAGAATGACGAGGATGCCTTCGGGGTCCAGGCCGTGGTCAATGCAGCGGGAGAGGTGGAGGGGGTCAATGACAGGTTCCTCATCGGTGCGACCGAGATCCCTCTCAAGGATCTTGTGGATCTCATCCATGCGCTGGGCGGGCTTGCCATAGCCTCGCACATAGATCGGCAGGCTTTCGGTATCATCGGCCAGCTTGGGTTCATTCCTCCCGATGTCCGGCTCGATGCCCTGGAGATATCCTACAGCCTCGGATTGGCAAAAGGGCGGCAGATCTACCCTGATCTGGCGGACTACCCCTTCATCACATCCTCGGACGCCCATTTCATCAAGGACATCGGGAGGGCCTTTACCCGCATGTATCTCGAGGCGCCCACTCTCCATGAGATCGGGCTCGCCTTCAGGAAACAGCAGGGGAGGAAGGTGATCGAAGAGATATGATAGAGCTGGCCCTGCATGTCCTCGACATAGCGGAGAATTCCATCCGGGCGGATGCCGCCCTGCTCGAGATCACCATTGCCGAGGACCTCGTGCAGGACTGGCTGATCATGGATATCAAAGACAACGGCAGGGGCATGACCGAGGAAGAGCTCAACAAGGCGCTCGACCCGTTCTATTCGACGAAGAAGGTCCGCCGCATCGGCCTTGGACTGCCCATGCTCTCCCAGGCCTGCCGAAGCTCGGGAGGGGACTTCCACATCGCTTCGCGGCCAGAGGCAGGGACCAGGGTAATAGCGGAGTTCGTCCACAGCAACATCGACAGGCAGCCCCTGGGCGACATGGCAGGTGCCATAGTCGCCCTCATCCTCGAAAAGCCGGAAATCGATATCCGCTACACCCATCGCATGGATTCCCGGTCATACATCCTGGATACGAGGGAGATCCGTGCAGAGCTGGGCGATATCCCGCTCAACCACCTGGAGGTCATCAAACTCATCCGGGACAACATCAGGGAAGGCCTCGCGGAGCTGGAAGAAAGATCAACCTCCCCTTCCCCTCTCAATCTTCAAGGAAGCTAGACGCCTGCCGCGTGCGTTGCGGGAGGCGCCGCACGCCTTTCCCCCATGCACACGGCAGATCTTTGGCCCCCATGAGATCAGGGGGGATTGAGCTTTTCGTTTCCACGAGATGATTTGCATACTTTTTATGAAAGATGGATTGAAAAAATCCGCCTGAAGTGGAATAAGGGGGAGGAGAGAGAAAGAAAGACAACAGGAGTGGAAAACGCACGTATGGACAAGGACAGAGTGAAGGAACCGGTACGATTCGTCACTGCCACAGCGCTCTTCGACGGGCATGATGCATCCATCAACATCATCCGGAGGCTCCTGCAGGATGCGGGCGCTGAAGTGATCCACCTGGGCCATAACCGGGGCGTCCAGGAGATTACCAGAGCGGCCATCCAAGAGGGCGCCCATGCCATTGCGATCAGCTCCTACCAGGGTGGGCATATGGAGTTCTTCAAATACCTCATAGACCTGCTCGAAGAGAAGGGCTGCGGGTATGTGAAGGTCTTCGGCGGCGGGGGCGGAGTCATCATCCCCGAGGAGATTAGAGAACTCGAGGCCTACGGGGTGGCAAAGATCTACTCGCCCCTGGACGGCAAACGCATGGGTTTGAAGGGCATGATCGATCACATAATCTCTATCGCGCGAACCGTTTCCCTGCCCGATGTGAAAGGCGATATGAACGCTCTGCGTAAAAAGGATCCTGCCATCATCGGCAGGCTTGTCAACCTCGCCGAAGTCGGGATCATGGGATTGAGCAGGCGCTTTGATGAGCTTCGTCCAATCCTAAAGGTTGACGACCCCATTTCGGTCGTGGGCATCACCGGCACCGGGGGCTCCGGCAAGAGTTCGTTCATCGACGAGATCGTCCGGCGCTTCCTCATTTTCTATCCGGAAAAGACGGTGGCGATCATATCGATCGACCCCTCCCGCTCGAAGAGCGGCGGGGCGCTTTTAGGCGACAGGATCCGCATGAACGCCATCGAAGATGAGCGGGTATACATGCGCTCGATGGCCACCCGGCTTTCCCGGGATGAACTCCCGGCCGCGATCCATGATGCCATCGCCGTCGTCAAGGCATCCGGCTTTGACTTCATCCTCGTAGAGACGAGCGGCATCGGGCAAGGCGATGCAGCGATAGCCAAGATCAGCGACTGCTCGATATATGTCATGACCTCGGAATACGGTGCCCCCTCCCAACTCGAGAAGATCGACATGCTCGATTATGCCGACATCGTGGTCATCAACAAGTTCGAACAGGATAGGGCCATCGACGCCTTACGCGACGTGCGCAAGCAGTACATGCGGAATCATGCCCTTTTCGACAAGGCCGAGGAAAACATTCCTGTGTTCGGGACCGTTGCGAGCAGGCATGACGATACCGGCACGGACAGGGTCTTCGCCTATCTCATGCAGCTCCTCAAGACAAAAGGCATGGTTGCATGGCCCATACCCCCCCTGTCCGATCAGATGCAGCAGGCGCCACGCCGGGCCATCGTGCCCCCCGGACGCGAACAGTACCTGCGCGAGATCGCCGCTGCCGTGCGGTCCTACCACCAGCATACGGATAAGACGGCAGACAGCATACGCAAGGTTGCGGTTCTGAAGGACATCCTCAGGGAGGCCGAAGGACAAGATAAAGCCGCCCTGCAGAACAGGCTGCACAAGCTGGAACTCTCCATCCCCCCCGAGGAGCGTTCCCTGATGGAGTACTGGGAAAAGGAGCGGCGGCGCTATAAGGGCAAGTCTTACACCTATCGCGTACGGGGCAAAGAGATCAAAGTACCGCTGACGCAGACGTCCCTCTCCGGGCTCGAGATCCCGCGCGTGGCTCTCCCAGAGTACAAGGATAAGGGTGAGGTCTACCGGTGGCTCAAAAAGGAGAACGTCCCCGGCATATTTCCCTATACCGCTGGCGTCTTTCCCTTCAAGCGCGACTGGGAGGACCCCAAGCGGCAGTTTGCGGGCGAAGGGACCCCGGAGAGGACAAACCGGCGTTTCCATTACCTTTGCCGCAACGACACGGCCAAACGCCTGAGCACGGCCTTCGACAGCGTGACCCTCTACGGCGAAGACCCGGACGAGCGGCCGGACATCTTGGGCAAGATCGGCGAGAGCGGGGTGAGCATCTGCACCCTCGATGATATGCAGAAGCTCTACGCGGGCTTCGACCTCTGCTCCCCCACCACGAGCGTTTCCATGACCATCAACGGCCCCGCCCCGATCATGACCGCCCTGTTCTTCAATACCGCCATCAACCAACAGGTGGAGCATTTCAAGCAGGAGAACAACCGGAAACCTAACCGGGATGAGTATGCGAAGATCAAGGCCTGGGTCCTCTCCAACGCCAGGGGTACGGTGCAGGCGGACATCCTCAAGGAAGACCAGGGCCAGAACACCTGCATCTTCTCCACCGAGTTCGCGCTCAAGATGATGGGCGACATCCAGGAGTTCTTCACCTTAAACGACGTGAACAACTTCTATTCCGTGAGCATCAGCGGATACCACATCGCCGAGGCCGGAGCGAATCCCATCAGCCAGCTTGCATTCACCCTAGCGAACGGATTCACCTACGTGGAGTACTATCGCGCCCGTGGTATGGACGTAAGCGAGTTCGCCCGCAACTTCTCGTTCTTCTTTTCGAGCGGCATGGACGCCGAATACAGCGTCCTAGGCAGGGTGGCCCGCCGCATCTGGGCCATCGCCCTGCGGGATGTCTACGCAGCGGACGAGCGGGCCCAGATGCTCAAATACCACATCCAGACCTCGGGCCGGTCGCTGCACAGCCTGGAGATCCAGTTCAATGACATCCGCACGACCCTCCAGGCATTGACCGCCCTCAATGACAACTGCAACTCGCTGCATACGAATGCCTATGACGAGGCCATCACCACCCCCACCGAGGAATCGGCACGGCGGGCCATGGCCATCCAACTCATCATCAACCACGAGTTCGGACTCGCGAAGAACGAGAACCAGCTCCAGGGATCGTTCTTCATGGAATGGCTGACCGATGCCGTCGAGGAGGCGGTCCTGCAGGAATTCGAGCGCATCAGCGACCGCAAGGGCGTGCTTGGCGCCATGGAGGTGCACTACCAGAGGGCCAAGATCCAGCAGGAATCGCTGCACTATGAGCACCTCAAGCACAGCGGCAAACTACCCATCATCGGCGTCAACACCTTCGAGAATCCTGAGGCCGAAGAGCAGCCGGCGGGATCCTGCATCCTCCTCACCCGGGCGACCCCCGAAGAAAAGCAGGCGCAGCTCACCAACCTCAGGGCGTTTCAGGAACGGAACAAGGCCAAGGCCCCCGAGGCCTTGCAACGGCTCAAGGCCATCGCGCTCTCCGGCGGAAATATCTTCGCGGAACTCATGGAGACCGTCAAGGTCGCCAGCCTCGGCCAGATCACCGGCGCGCTCTACGAGATCGGCGGCCGCTATCGGAGGAACATGTGAGCGGCATCGGCCGGGGCTATGTGCATATTTATACCGGCAACGGCAAGGGCAAAACCACGGCGGCCCTCGGCCTGGCACTGCGGGCGGCGGGCAGATCCCTGAAGACCTGCATCGTTCAGCTCATGAAGGGCCAATCCTATGGCGAACTGGACGGCGTGAAGATGCTTTCCGGCCTAATTACGATCGAACAATTCGGCCATCCCCACTTCTGCCGCTTCACCGAACCCCCGGACGAGAAAGATGTGCAACGGGCCAAGGCCGCGCTCAAGCGCATAGAAGAGATCATGGCATCGAAAGCCTGTGACCTCCTCATCGCCGATGAGGCCGTTACCGCCATGCTGTTCAACCTCATCACCGAAGACGACATCCTGTCTCTCATCAAGAAGAAGCCGCACGGCATGGAACTCGTGCTCACGGGTCGTGGCGCCACCCCAAGCCTGATCGACGCCGCCGATCTCGTGACCGAGATGCAGGACATCAAGCATTACTATACGAGGGGCGTCCTGGCCCGCAAGGGCATCGAAAGCTAGCCCCCCTTCTGAAAAAATTTTTCAGGTCTGGTGAGGTCGTCCTTCAAAGACGCGAAGATGTTCGTGGCCTGCCCCTCCAACACCGGAAAGATTTCTATTACCATAAGCGCCTAGTTCGTGTAGGATGGGTGGAGCGGAACATAGTCCATTCCTAAGTTGACAGGAGGAAGATGTCATGAAAGTAATCGCATTCAATGGAAGTCCGCGCAAAGATGGGAACACCTCCATTCTGGTCAGACACGTTTTTAAGGAGTTGGAAAGGGAAGCCATTTTAACCGAGCTGGTGCAACTGGCGGGTAAGAAGATCCGGGGGTGCATTGCCTGTTTCAAGTGCGCCGAAAACAAAGATAGGCGATGTGCATTCATGCATGACGTAGTCAACGAGTGCATCGAGAAGATGCTTGACGCCGATGGAATCATTTTGGCTTCTCCCACGTATTTCACCGATGTGACCGCCGAATTGAAGGCGCTCATCGAGAGGGCAGGCATGGTGGCAAAGGTGAACGGCGACATGTTCAGGCACAAGATCGGGGCGGCAGTCGTCGCCGTCCGCAGGGGTGGGGCTATCCACACATTCGACTCCATCAATCACTTCTTTTTCATCAATCAGATGATCGTGCCCGGTTCAAATTACTGGAACGTCGGCATCGGCATGGAAGCCGGCGCGGTGGATAAGGACGAAGAAGGCATCGTAACCATGCGAATCCTTGGCGAGAACATGGCTTGGCTTCTGAAAAAGGTAGGTGAATGATGAAGCGGGTAGAGAATAAATCCGCTTAGGGTAAGAAGAGGAGATCGCAGCTCATCAATCCCCTAGAGGAACAGCTTCAACCCAGCAAATATCCTCACCCTAGCTCCTGAAACCGAGCCACTTGTGCATATACCCAGGACCTATTTTCCGTCCTTTTGACATCAACAATATTTTCTGCTGGTGAGCCTGTGAGGCCTTGATCTTTGCAGAAAATCGAAACAATGCCCCTAGACCAAGCAGATGCCATCTCGTACCTGAGCCTTACCGGTATCTGCACTCTCAAAGAAGAGGAGGTGCCATGTTATATGGAACGCCTGCTGTAATTGAGATGTTCATATGTTCCAGCCATATGCACGCCTCCTGAGTACGATCATTGTCGTAGGAAACCCCTTAAATCCCAGGGAACTCAGTAGACGGAAGTCCCCGGAATGAATCAACAGGAAAGCTGGCGATGGCCTGCTTGCGCTTTGTATCTATCCTTGCAACGCTCTGCGCGCATCCCATTCTTCACTTCTTTGTATGCCCCTTCTTTCTCAATCCAGAGGTGGCCCGCTGGTCAACTCATAGCAGAGAAATATTACCGGCATTATGAAAAAATAAATTTTTATCCTTATAAATCCGATATGTTAAGATTATGGATAAACAGGGTTATGAAATGCAAAAGTTCTTTCCCCCCCCCTGCTTGCAAATCGTTTAAATCCCAACAGCGCCACACGACCTCGCTCATTTTTTCTCCCTCTTCTGAAAGATATGACTGCGATTACTCTCATTGAGCTCATGTGTGTGGTCGTGATCATATCAGCCATCGGGGGCATCGGCATAACAGTCTATCGGAGTCGTCAGGACGAGATGCGCACCAACCAAGCAATATCTGATATCCTTGAACTCGGTGTCCGTCTCGACAGGTATAATGTAGAACGCGGGGTTTATCCCAATACCCTTGCCCAGCTCGGGGCCAACATCCGTCCTGATCCCTGGGGAAAGGCATACGGCTATGTCATGGTTCCGAAACCTCCAGCGGTATGCACACTATGCCGGAGGGATAAGTTCCTGCACCCCATCAACACGGACTAAGACCTCTACAGCATGGGAGTGGACGGAAAGAGTGCGAAGCCCATCACCGCACAGCCCAGTCAGGATGATATCATACGGATAAACGACGGGGCATACATAGGTCTGGTATCAAAGTACCAATGATGCATGAAGATCGATCTGACATTCTTGCACAGCAAAGTCGCCCTCCGCATCTTTTCCTTCTTTGTCATTTCCAGTATCCTGCCGATCGTATTCCTAGCCACCGTCTCCCTGGTGCAGGTCTCGCACCAGTTGGTGGCCCAATACCAAAAGAGACTCCATCAGGAGTCCACCGCTTTGGGCATGTCCATCTTTGAACGGCTCATCTATGCCGAGACAGACATGTCTATCGTGCTCGATCCGGGAAGCACCTCTGACAGAACACGACAGACAACCTTGCACGAACGCTTCAGCAGCATGATGGTGTTCGAAACGAATGGTGGCACGACCACCCTCTTCGGAGAGAAGATCCAGATCCCTGTATTGAACAGGGAACAGAAAGATTTCCTTTCCGCGGGCGGCACCCTTGTTTTTTCGAGACAGGTCGGCAATAGCATGGGGATATGCATGTGCAGATCCGCGGGGAAAGATGGACGGATCTTGATCTCCCAGGTCAAAACCTCCTACCTCATCGGCATGGAAGAAGAAGAGGCAGCCTATGAGCGCATCAAACCCACGCTGCTCGAGGAGGGCAGCGTGGTCTTTACCGCTCTGACGCAAGGGGAGTTGCTCGCCCTGCTCCGGGCACTGGACACCTCCAAACAAACGACCATCGAATGGGCTCATGGTGGGGACCGGTACCTCGCGAATGCCTATTCCATATTCTTGAAGAGCAGATTTCATGCCCCACTATGGACCCTGGTTTTGAGCGCAGCGAAAAGCGATATTCAGGCCACGTTGGAGACCTTCAAGCGAATCTTCATCCTGGTGACCATCATAACGCTCTTTATGGTCGTATTCCTGAGCACGAACCTTATACGGAGGAGCCTGGTCCCGCTCGAACATCTGCGGGAAGGAACACGGCGCATCGCCCAAGGCGACTTCACCACCCAGGTTAGCATCCACAGTCGCGACGAATTCGAGGATCTTGCGACATCCTTTAATGTCATGACGGTCCAGGTCAACCAACAGTTCAAGACCCTCAATACCCTGTCTGATATCGACCGGGCTATCCTCTCTGTCCTGAATATTGAGAAGATCGTGCATATCTTTCTCACCAGTGTCGATAGTGTGATCCCCTGCGAATCGGCCCGGATTATGCCTTTTCGACAGGTCCGAAAACGAAAAGGATGTTTGGCATAATTATAGGCGGGAAAACGGTTCAGAGATAAGGGTGGTCGGTGAGATCCTGCATCTCAAGCAGGAAGAGATCCAACGGATCTACGTCAATACAGAATATTTCCTCCTGGGAATGGAAGATGAAATGCCTTCCTACCTGCACAGCCATATACGACAAGGTATGCAACATTTTCTCATCATGCCCATCTTTATCAAATACCAGCTCGCGGCCATCGCCATCTTGACCTACAAGTCTCCGCCTTGGTACACGCCGAACGAGTTGCTGCATGCGCGACATTTGATCGATCGCCTGGCGGTCGCCTTAACCAATACATACCTGATCGAAGATCTCAACCTGATGAACATCGGGACCATCACGGCCCTGGCCCGCGCGGTCGATGCAAAATCTCCCTGGACGGCGGGCCATTCCGAAAGGGTATCTGAGATGGCCATAAAGATCGGCACAAACATGGGACTTAACTCCCACGAATTGGATATCCTGCAAAAAGGAGGGTTGCTCCACGACATCGGCAAGATCAATACCCCGGGCCGCATCCTCGATAAGCCGGACAAACTCAGTGCCGAGGAATTCAGCATCGTGAAGGAACACCCGCACTATGGCGTCCGTATCTTAGAACCGTTGACCCCATTTGCCGAGATGATCCCGATCTTATTCCAGCACCATGAACGTTTCGACGGCAAGGGATATCCCCTCGGACTTGCGGAATCCGAAATCGCCCTCAGCGCACGGATCATGGCCGTGGCTGATGCATTCGACGCCATGACCTCTGAGCGGCCATACAGAAATGGCATGCAGGTCGAGCAGGCACTTGCCATCATAGCCGCAGAAGCCGGCCATCAATTCGATCCCGCGATCGTCGAGACCTTCCTGCAAATGATGCCCAAAGAAAGAAAGGAGATCTGATATGAAACCTATCCGTACCCTCATAATGATTTTCTGCATGCTTGGTTGTGTGCATTGTACGGGTCAAAAGACCCTCCCTCCCAACCTGAATGGGTTATGGAAAACCAAAGCACCCGGCTACACAAATGATTTCCTCGAGTTTACCCCACATAACTTTTCCGTGGGCGCCGGTGAAGAAAAAACTACCTTTCTCGTTCAGAAGGTGAAGACCAAAGATATACAGGGCGCCCTCCTGATCGAGATCACCTGCCGCGATGGGAGTGGTATTGAAAATATATACTCATTCTATTACTCCCAGGGCACTCTGAGAGGCAAAACGGAAAAGAATATCGTTTGGCAAAAGGTGGGCAAATAACTGATCAATCACCATTCCTCCAGAGGTCATGCTGAGGAAGCGGATTCGATAATCCCCAGATATTCAGTCCTTCCATTGCGGGCAGAGCGGGGATGATCCAGGGCGAAAATCCCTGCAGACGTTCGGTCGTGTCTCGTAAATGGTACAAGCGCACTGGCAGTTTTTCCATTTCAGGAAGGGACAACCTTGGAAGCTGCCCTCATCCCGAGAAACGATCCTGTCCCCAGCCCATGTGATTGGTCCGTTCTCAACGACCTTAAGGATATCGTTCCTGTTTTCCCGCCTCCAACGTGCCAGATCCGCTGCCGTGACATAGGCGAGCATATGGGTGAGGCAGCATTTGCCGCAGCGCAGGCATACCATTTCTGCATTATGCGCCATTTTTATCTTTGAGGACGTCATCTCCCAAAAGAGACAGCAATCAATCGTTATGTCAAGCTTCAAGCATTCGGTGTGCAACAGGCCTCAGCATGAAGCCGGGAGGGGAAGGAGAGCGAGCGAGGGGAAAAACCCTTGATTTGAGGAACAAGTGCCACTACAATAGGAAACAGGAAGTGGGGTGGGCGAGAACTAATACGAGAACTAATAAAGGAGGAATCAATGAACGAAGATAAGGTAATGGTCGTGCGTCTCTGCAAGGCAGAATCCTGCTGCCCGGAGGTAAAGCTATCCAAGACTCATGTACAGATAGGGGAGAATGACAATATCTGCACCCTCTCGAGGGAGCAGTGGGAGATCCTCAAGGAAAAGATCATCAATAAAGAGATCTGATCTTAAGCCGGGTAATACTTGAATTAACCCGCCCCGCCCTTTCTCGCGAGCCTTTAGATCATGCTGCTGACCTGCATTCCCGGTATGGCAACTCCAGCATGAGGTGACCCGGCAGGGATACCTCCATGGCAATGGGAAGATGGTCAGAGAGCGGATAATCCAGGACAGAAGCCTTCTCGATCTTAAGCGAAGGGGATACGAGGATATGGTCGATCCTGCGGGTGGGATTCCAGCTCGGGTAGCTCGCCATGCTGCAATCCGACGATTTTAGCCCTGTCCTGCTTTTGAGTATGTTCATCTCTTCACCGTCTGCCCCGCAGTTCATGTCACCCATGAGGATGATATGGTCATACTGCACGATGAGATCGCAGAGAAAGCCGACCTGTTTCATACGCGCCTTCCTGCCGAGGGAGAGGTGGACGAGCATCAGAACCAGCGGATCGTGGGGGCTTCCGAACTGGACCGTCAGAACCCCCCGGCCGGGGAGCACTCCCGGGAGGATGTGCCTGCTCACCTGCGATGATTCAAGTCTACTCAAGACGCCAAGACTGTGCTTGGCTACCAACCCCATATTGCGGTTGATCTGGTCGTGCCAGCACTGGAATCCCGCTTCTTTCGCCAGGAACTCAGTCTGGTTGATGAAATTTGTCCTGAAGCTCCCGCCGTCGAGTTCCTGGAGTCCGACGATGTCATATTCCCGGATGAGGGAGGCAATACTTTTGAGGTTATCAGAGCGCCTGGTATGGGGGATGAGGTGTTTCCAGCCATGGGCTATATAATCGAAGCGCCTCTTCGTCATGATCCCGACCTGGATGTTGTAGCTTAACAGCTTTAAACTTATTCTCCGCGTATGATTGGTAGGTGTGTGTTGCGCGTGTAAAGCTCGGGAATGCTGCACGCTCGTCATGCTGTTTGTCCCTCCCTCTTATGTTTGACCTCATAGTACGTCTGGCTTGATTTGTCTATAGGGAGAAGAGATTGTGTTCCCGATCTGCTCTTCTCTGATGCCCTTGCTCAATAAAACCATATCGCAATGACCCTATCGGAAGTTTTTGCTATTCCCAAAGGACATCCCAAGATTATCCCCTGCGCAGCATGAAGAACCCCGGGGGGTCGTGCACCTGCAAAGCTCCTGTGATTATCTCGATCGCGGTCTATACGGGGGATTGAGCTTTTTAAGAGCAGATTGTTATGACACCAATGCGCTGAGGCGCCGTTCCAATTCCGGCTTCGACATGGCCCCGACCAGGGTCTCTAGGTGTTTTCCATCCTTGAAGATAAGCAGAGCAGGTATGCTCTGAATTGCGTAGAGCGATGCAGTCATCGGGTTTTCATCTACGTTGAGTTTTGCTACCTTGAGCTTGCCCGCATATTCCTTGGCAATCTGCTCGAGAACGGGTCCCATCATCCGGCACGGCCCGCACCATGCAGCCCAGAAATCGACCAGGACCGTCCCCGTATGATGCACGACCTCGTCATCGAAGGTGACATCGGTCACATCAACGGGTTTGTCATGGACAGTGCCGGAAATGAGGGGTTTGTGGCACTTTCCGCACTGCGGATTGTCCTGCTGCTTGCCTCTTGGTATCCGGTTCTTCGTACCACACAGGGGGCACCGCACCATCAAGTCTCTTTGATCCATAGCAGTCCTTCCTTCTCTTTGTATTTAATCCATCCCTGCCTCATATCTATTGATAGGGCGCCATCCTCTCCTTTTCCAGTCCCCCTTCTCCTTTTCCTTCATCGGGAGAGGGGATGGCTTTTCTCTATAGGTGGGCCTTTGGGTCGACTATGTTCAAAGTATATTTACGTTGTATTCTTTGTAAATATTTATAATATTATACCTAAGAATTGAACTGACATGCCAGTATTAAGTTGTCGAGCATGAGGGGGAGAAGAAAGAAGGCAATACTGAGGCAAGCGTGTAAATAAGATTTTAGCTTGCTCGGGCGATAAAAAGACCACGATCTGCATGGGCGGCGCTCAAGCAGGCATTGGGAGGTACAGAACAAGAAGATGGAGACGAGTGCATGCAAAGCACCCATTTGACAATATTGTGCCCGTGAGGAATTCTCTATGCGAAGGATCATCCAATTTTGGGTAAAACATCCATTTGTCATAATAGTGATTATCACGATGATCACGATATTCGCCGCCTTGCAGATCCCCAAGATAAAACTGGACCCGAGGGTCGAAATATTCATTGCCAAGGACAACCCGGCCAGGGTCGTCTACGAGAAGAACCGGGACGAATTTTCCCAAAGAGAAGAAACCATCATTGGCGTGGTCGGGAAAAACATCTATAACACGGACACCCTCCAGGAGATACGAGACATCTCTACCGAAACCGAGAAGCTCCCGCTCGTCAAGGATGTGAAGAATATCCTCAACATGGATTATATCACGGGCAGCGAATCCGGCATCGATGTGGCCCCCCTATACCCTGGGGGCAACGTCCCCACGACAATGGATGGCCTCAAGGATCTCAAGCAAAAGGTGGATTCCTGGGACTTCTTCAGGGGGTTCTTTGTCACC
>CAYGXB010000037.1:0-14785 GCA_964353605.1 uncultured Bacteriovoracaceae bacterium | reverse complement strand
CTCAACCGCCTTGCCGACTACCATGATGCACGGGGATGCAATCTGGTGCTCCTGGGAGACATCTGCGGCGTCCTTGAGGGTTGTCGCGACATGCCGCTGGGTGGGCAGGGTGGCGTCCTGCACGAGGGCGCACGGCATCATCCCGTCCATGCCCTCCTGCATGAGTCGAGCGGCGATGGCGCCGATGCGGGTGGCCCCCATGAGGAAGACCAATGTGCCGTTTTCCTGGGCGAGCAGATGCCAGTCTAGGAACCCCGCTTCCTTGGCTGGGTCTTCATGCGCGGTCACGATCTTGAGAGAGGCGGCCAGACCCCGGTGAGTGGGAGGGATTCCGGCGCTGATCGGGCCGGCGATGGCGGAAGTTATACCCGGAATGATCTCGAAAGGAATTTGGTGCTCGGCCAGAAACAAGGCCTCTTCGCCGCCCCGGCCGAAAATGCAAGGGTCGCCGCCCTTGAGCCGGGCAATATTATGGCCTTTCCGGGCCAGCTCCAGGAGGAGGTTGTTGATCTCGGGCTGCTGCAGGTTGTCCCTGCCGGCGCGCTTGCCGACATAGATCTTTTCCGCGCCTGGTTTCGCGAGCAAGAGCACCTCAACCGGGATGAGGTCGTCGTAGATTACCACCTCGCACTGTCCGACGATACGCGCGGCCTTGACCGTGATGAGCTCGGGATCGCCGGGGCCGGCACCTATGAGGTATACCTTCATGCCACACCCCGGTAAAACGCGTCGAGCAGAGCCTCTGCAAGCTTGCTGCCTATATCTGGTGAATCTCCACGCATGCTCATCCGTACCATCCTCTTTCCGTCCGGTTTTCCGATCATAGCATCCATGGATAGGTGTCCCTTGTCAATGGTTGCGTATGCCGCGGCGGGGATCCTGCAGTCGGCACCGAGTTTGGCGAGAAACGCCCGCTCGGCCAGCGCGCAGAGTCGCGTGTCCCCATGATCGATCGTTTGCAACAGCGCCATCAGATCATGCTCTTCAGCGCTTGTCTCCACGGCGATGATCCCCTGTCCCGGAGAAGGGATCATGGTCTTGACGTCGATCGGGCTTCCTTGTGGCAAACCCAGTCTCCTGACTCCCGCCGCAGCCAGGATGACGGCATCGAAATCCGCCCCGATCTTAGAGAGCCGCGTCGGGACATTGCCCCGGATATCGACACAGATGATATCCGGTCGGAGGGCTAGGAGTTGGCATTTGCGCCGCAGGCTCGATGTCCCCACCCGTGCGCCGAGAGGGAGTGATGCAAGGGAGTGATCCCCCTGCGAGAAGAGCATATCGCGCGGATCCTCCCGCTCCAGGAAGGCGCTGATGACAAGGCCTGGCGGGGTTGAAGACGGCATGTCCTTGAGGCTGTGGACCGCCATATCGATCTCGCCCCGCAAGAGCCGGTTCTCGATCTGCTTGACGAAGACCCCCTTGCCGCCGATGGCAGTCAGCGATGTATCGGCAAGGATATCCCCGGTGGTCTTGATGACATGTTCCGTGAGGGCAAGATCCGGGAAATTCCGAAACAATGCCTGCTTGACGAAATCCGTCTGCACGAGGGCAAGCCTGCTACCCCTTGTTCCTATCCTTATAGTCCTCATCGAGCTGAAAAATCCTCCGTGCGTATTCGATATGGTTGACCATCGGATGATCTTTCAAGAAGCTCACCGGCCGGTGAAGAAAACGCCTGAGAGTGGCGATCAAAGCCTGTTCCATCCTGGTCCTGTCCTCTTCTGGAAGGCCCATGCCCACCATTTGGTCCTTCGCATAACTCTCCATGAGATCGTAGAGATCTTTGATCGTGCTCTGGGCTGTAAGGCTCGTGAGCCAGCGCTCGAAAACCTCGGCCTCATAGTGGATGATCTCCATGGCCTTTTCCACATGGAGCATCCGATGGGAGGAATGCCTGTCCACGATTGCTTTCAAGGCGTCGATATCATAGAGGTAACAATTATACAATTTTCCCACATCCGGATGGACGTCCCGTGGTACGGCGATGTCGATGATAATGACCGGGCTGTGGCGCCGCTTTTTCATGACTTCCTCCATCATCTCCTTGGGGATGATGGGCTCCCGCGATCCCGTGGATGCGATGACGATATCCGCATGCACGAGTTCATCTTTCAGGGCCTCGAACGGCTTCGGCATGCCTCCGAGTTCCCCGGCCAAGGTGCAGGCCGTGGCATAGGTCCTGTTGACGAGAGCGAGCCCGTTGACGCCTTTATCCTTGAGCCTCCGCACGGCAATGCCTGCCATATCACCCGCCCCGATAACGAGCACCCTGCTCTTTTTGATATCGTCGAAGATGTGGCAGGCAAGTTCGACCGCTTCTGAGGCCACCGACACGGGGTAGCTCCCAATATCGGTCTCGGTCCGCACGCGTTTCGCTGCCCGAAATGCTCGGTGCAGGGCCTTGTTGAGGTAAATGCCGGTGCTCTTTGCGGCAAGGGCTTGCCGATAGGCCTCCTTCATCTGGCCCAAGATCTGCGGTTCGCCCAGGACAAGGGAATCCAGGCCGGATGCCACCTTGAAGAGGTGTCGGATGGCCTCCTGACCCGCGAATTTCTCCGCGATCTTTCGCAAGGCTTGCACCTCAATCCCGGAAAGGGTCTGCATGCGTTCGAATACCGCCTCCTCTGAAATTTCCACCGCATATACCTCGGCCCGGTTACAGGTATTGATTGTGTACACCTCGGAACCATCTCGCATGCAAGGGACGAGATCAGTCGCCTGGATAGTGATTCTCTCCCTGATATGGACAGGCGCTGTCCGATGGTTGATGCTGATACAGAGGACCGGGTTCATGGCAGGATTCCCAAACCGTGTGCATGCGGATAGAGGATCTGAAGCCCGACGAAGAAGAGGATCATGAGGAAGCACCCGATGATGGTGATGACGGCTGTGCGGCTCCCTTGCCAGCCGATGGCGAACCGCTGGTGGATGCTGAAGGCGAAGACAAACCACATGATTGCCCCGGCAGCAATTTTGGGAGCGATGCTCGCCATCGCAATTCCGGCATTGGCAGCCCAAAAGCCTCCCAGGATCATGCCGATCGTGATGGCGATGAACCCGAAGCTCAAGGCGGCCATGAGGATCCTGTCGAGGATGGTCAGCGGAGGGAGTCCGGTCCCGGGTGCATGGATAGCGCCCTTCTGGATCAGACGCTCGTGGAGGAGATAGACGATTGAGGCTACCGATGCCACCATGAAGAGGGCTTCTCCGATGATGACGGTCAGGGTGTGGAGAGGATACCAGAACCGCTCATGCGGGATGAAGGGTTCATTGATGCCGATCGCAGGGGAGATCAAGGCCAGGACAAAGGTGGCTAGAGGGACAAAGAATGCGCCGAGCGATGTGGTCGCTTTCCTGAAGACAAGCAGGATGAAGACCAGAGAGGCAAAGAAGATCATCATATTCATGGCCTGGGGGATAGATGCGACCGGGAGTCCTTTCAGGTAGAGACTGAGCAGGATAATGGAGATGAGGTGCAGAATCATGCCGGCAATGAAGAGCGTCCTTGCTATGACCGCAAAGATTTTTTTTCGTATGAACAGGTAGAGGATGAAAGCAATACTGCTTAAGCAATACACGGTTAAGGTGGCGGTCATAGAAGCCCTTCCAGATCCACCTGCATGCCGATTGCCTGAGCGAGGATGTCCTCGACGAGGGCCTTGTTGCGCTGCCTGATGGCCTCCAGTAGTTGAGAATTCACAAGCACCTCAAAAACCCGCTTGTGCATTGTATGCCCCCCGTTTTGTGCCAGCACCAGGGGCCTTATTCTCCCGAGGATGTATGCCAGGATCTCATACTCTTCACCGATGAACCCTCCGATATCCATCCTCAGTCTCTTGGATAATGCCGGTGATACACCGCCCGTTGATATGGCGATCTTGATCGGCCCTCTCTCGATGACGGAGGGCACGATAAAGCTGCATTGATCGGGCCTGTCTACCACATTGCAGAAGATATGCCGTTCGCATGCATCCCTGCTCACCTTCAGGTTGGTCTCCTCATCGTCCGTCGCCGCAATCACCAGGAAAGCCTCTGCGATGTCCGCTTGTTCGTAGGGCTTGATAACGAGCTCAACGGAATCGATATTCCGGATCTCCTGGATGATCTCAGGAGCGACCACCCGCACTCGGGCTCCGGAGGACGCCAGGGAATCCACCTTCCGCAAGGCGATCATCCCGCCGCCCACGACGATACAGAGCTTGTCCTTGAGGTCGAGATATGCCGGATAATATCTATTCAACGTACTCAACTGCGTTCCTCCGGGAAAAACCTTTTTGTAAAAAAGTTTTCTCCCTGCCCCTTTTTCGAAGACAGCTGAGGACTTCTTCCCCTTGAAGGGGAGAGGCAAAAAACTGCGTCATGTCACCTCTCTCAGCCAGTCGATGATGAGGTGTGTCGTCCGAGGGTCTTTCCTCAATTGATGCGGCGCCCCTTCCAGAATGGTGAGCTTCTTCGGCGCGAACGCGGCATTGAAGAGCTTATGCGCATGCCCGACCGGGACGACGGTATCGTTTTCGCCGTGTACGATCCCGACCGGGCGCGGTGATATGAAGGGCATCCATCGGATCGGCTTGAGGTCGCGGAAATTGCGATACCAGGTATCGATATTTCGTGGGAATTTCTCCTCCCGTATGAGGCCGAGGTTCCTGAAGTGATCTCGCAAGGTGATGGGATCAGAGGGGATGATCTCGGAGAAATCGGCTGGAGTGGCCATGAGGAGGAGGCTCTTGAAATGGCTGTCGAGGCAGGCGGTCTTGGATGCGATGGCACCGCCTGCGCTGAACCCGACGCAATGGATGGAGGAGGGATCAAACCCCAGGGTATCATGGACCATATCGTATACGGTATCGAGGTCCTCATACCAGTCAAGCATATCGATATTGCCGCCTGACTCCCCGCACCCCGTAAAATTGAACAGGATGCAGGCGTAATCGTGGGAAACGATCTCCTCTACCATGGGTATATAGCCGTGGTCTTGGGGATCGGGTTTTGATCCGGGGATCCCATGGCAGATAATGACTGCAGGGAAAAATCCCGTGGCATTCTCACGGGAGTAGAGCCATGCCTTTATCCGATTCTTCCCTCGGGAGAGGTGAAACTCTGTCGACTTCATCTTGCAGAAGATTGTATCTCCTGTATACAAATGCCCACGTCCTCAGTTCATGTTCGTCCAAAACCATCTCGTCAAGGTCCGCATACTGACGTGTAGGTATCCTGTGTCTACTGGCGAGCGACTGAATCGTGCTTGCCGGGATGGTAAGCAAAGCGGAAGCCTGCTCCAGGGTTATACGCTTCTGTTCCGTCTTCCCCACCTTCTTGAAGACAAAAGTCTGGAGGATCGCTGTTTGTGTGGTATGCCTGTCCAGGGCATAGGCCTTGTCAAGGATATCGATATACTCCAGATCCATCTGATACCTGGCATTGGCAAGCTCCACCAGGGCCCGTATGTCGTCAGGAAACTGGTTGATCATCTCCTCGAGGGTGTGCAAGGCCGATTGCATGTCATTGAGGAAGAAATAGATCTCGGCGAGATACAGGTAAGTATCATGATCGTGATCACCCAGTTCCATGGACCGGGAAAACATCTCCAGGGCGAGATCGAGATGGCCGATCTCCCGGTGACAGATCCCGATGAGCTTATAGATGAGAGGACTCGTGGAACAGAGGATCTTCGCCTTCTCAAGATCATCCGCCGCAATGGTGTAGTACCCGTGGTCCATCTTTTCACGGGCCCTACCCATGAAGATCTTGAACCGCTCCTCAAAATCCTTGTTGCTGAGGCTTTCGGCGGGATCTTTGAAATAGAAGCCCGAGGTGCACAGGTCGATATATGCCCGGCTTTCATCGAGCTGTTGCTCTGCGTCGAGAACCTCTATCACCCGTTGACAGAGATTCTTGATGGGGAGGATGGTATCTGCCTTATTGACCACGTACAGAATCACGCTACTGCTTTCATCGCTCTCCATCTCGGAGAGATGCCGGGCCTCGTCGAGGAGATCCCGGAAAAAGAGGTTCGCCATATCCCTTGAATTGCTGATAGGCAGCGCCATGGCGGATTTGTATTCGCCACCGGGACAGGTAAATTCATAGCTCACCCAGAGCTCCCGATATTCCCCGTCTATGCGTTCAACCTCTATGGATATAAGCTCAATCTGCGCCCGCGACTGCTCCAGTTTTCCCCGCATGCTTTAAATCTATTCCTCGAAAGGAAAAAAGTCAACAGGCAGGGAATCTCCTTTCTCTCATAAGGAGGTGTGTAAGCGACAAATGCGTATGGAAATGCTATCCGGCTTATGATATAGTAAAACGATTGGTCAAGTATGAGTATATTGGATGGAGGTGCAATTATGCGTGATTTCAGATGGATTACTCCCAATCTCATGCTGCTGATAGTGCTGATCTTATCGGGCATTGTCTATGGTGCGCCAAAAGCGCTCGTCGATGAATATGTTTACAATGCCGGGGACATCCCCCAGGGACAACAGATCATCCACGATTTCATCATCAAGAATGCCGGCGACGAACCCCTCACTATTCAGACCAAACCCTGTTGAGGGGTGAAGGTGAGCGCCCCGGTGGGGCCGCTTGAGCCAGGCACAGCTGGCAAGATCAATGTGATCATCGCAACCTTCCCGTTAAAAGGGAGATATAAGAAGGATATCGAGATCGTTACCAATGATCCGGAAAGGAAGGATATTGCCTATACCGTCCAGGCGAATATCATGGAGATCCTGTCCATCATGCCCTCCTATGTCAACTTTGGTCAGGTGAAACAGGGATCGAACTACGTCATGGAGATCCTGATCGCCAATAATGGTAAGGAGCCTGTCACCATAACCCAGATCGAGGCGAATCCGGCTGAGCACCTGACCATCTCACCGCATCAAAGATTCTCCCTCAAGCAAGAGCAGAAGAAACGGCTGATGCTGACTTTCGTGCCAGGCAAGGAAAGAGGAAGGGTCGAGGGTTCAGTGCTCATCAAAACTGACATGCTCCGCCTGCCTGAGAAGACCATTTTTGTGAGCGCCGAGGTTGTAACGGGCAAATAGACTCTATGCAATTACCCACCGTGGCTTAGGATTGCATGAAAGACAGATTCAGCAGGCATGTTGTCACGGTCGGAGGACTTACAGGAATCAGCAGAATCTTGGGGTTTGTACGGGATATGGTCACCGCCTGGCTCCTCGGGGCGGGACCCCTGGCGGATGCCTTCTTTGTGGCCTTCAGGATACCCAATCTCCTGCGCAGGCTCATGGCTGAAGGAGCGGTAAGCGTCGCCTTTGTCCCGGTCTTCAATGAAGCCAAGGAAAAGGACGGCCTCGAAAAGGCCTTCTCCATGACGGGGGGCATTATGACCCTGATGTTTTTTGCCTTGGTGGCCGGGGTGATCGTCGGGGTAATCTTCGCGCCACTCCTCGTCGCCATGATAGCACCGGGATTTCTCCATACCCCGGTCTTTGACGTTACCGTGCACCTCACCCGCATCATGTTCCCGTTTATCCTCCTCATTGGTATCGTCGCCCTCTTCATGGGCATACTCAATTCCCTCGGGCATTTTGCAGCCCCTGCGGCAGCACCCATCCTCCTCAATATCTTCATGATCGGGATACCGGTAGTGTTCTTTGTCCTGATCCCAGCGTTCGGCTCTCCCGCTGATGCCCTCGCATGGGGTGTCATTGCGGGCGGCATTGCCCAGCTCATCCTCCAGCTTCCTCCCCTGAAGAAATATAAGGTGCCCCTAAGGTTCTCCCGCAATTTTCATGACACTCGAATCAAACAGGTAACCCGCCTCATGGGGGTAGCTGCCATTGGGGCCTCCATATACCAGATCGGGGTCTTTGTCGGGACCCTCCTGGCATCTCTTCTGCCCACCGGCAGCGTGTCCTATCTCTATTATTCAAATCGGATCGTGGAACTGCCGCTGGGGATCTTTGCCTTTGCCATAGGAAACGTGGTCCTGCCTGCAATGAGCACCGCATCGGCACGGACGGATACCCAGGAGCTAGCATCTCTGATGGGGAAATCCCTTCTGGCCGTGCTCCTCTTTACCATCCCAGCAACCATTGGTCTCCTCGTCTTTGCAGAACCGATTATCACCATCCTCTTCCAGCGGGGAAAATTCACCATGCACGATTCTATCCAGACTGCGTATGCATTGCAGATGTATGCACTGGCTCTATGGGGCATCGGATACACCCGGATTCAGAACCAGGCCCTCTATGCCATGCAGGAGGCAAAGGTGGTGGTGAAGGTGGGCTGGATTGCCTTGATCCTGAATGTCCTGGCGAGTATAGTCCTCATGCAGTTCATGAAACATGCCGGGATTGCCCTTGCTAGCAGTATCTCCGTGTTCTTCCAGCTCATCTGGTTCCACATGATTTTGCAGAAAAAGGGATTGCATCCCCCGAAGGGGTATTATGTGGCCTGCGGCAAGCTGCTCTTTGCCGCAGCGTGTATGGGGCTTTGCCTCTATCCGTTTGTCCTCTTAAGATTCTGGACCAGGGGGCTTACCCCTTATAGCCTCTCCCTCCTTGCCCTCAGCATTTTGATCGGGGCAGGGGTTTATTTTATCCTGCTCTGGATTCTGGGGGTGAAGATCAGGGGACATACCCTTGCCGGGGTATAAAGCATATTTTGCCGGGAGTAGAGTTTATTCCACAATGTGAAATATATTACATATATAGAGTGATAAAAAATTGCATAGTTTATCCATTCCAACCCTTTTTTCGGCATTGCTTATCGGCCGCAGAGGCACTAATCTTATTAATATCGTCAGGTTACAAAAATACTCAGGAATGGCATCATGTTTGCTTATCTTGAGATTGAGAAAAGATTGCGGGGTTTAACTATGAGACTTACTAGGAGAGAGATACTTGAAGAGCTTGGAAGGTTGGGCATCACGAATTTAAGCGCTCTCAAGCGGGCATGCAGGGAGTTTGAACAATACTGGGATTGTCTGATGTCCGGCACCCTGAAGAGCACCAACTGACATTGAATGCAATCTGTTTGAGGTTAATGGTTAATGAAAAAGGAACACATATTAAACAGTTTTGTTGTAGAGCGCCTGGAGGAATTTTCTCCAGGGTTCATTCGGGAGAATGCCCAAACCATACCTTATCTGTTTCAGGTCTCACTCCTCGATGATCTTGCTGTCAGGGTAGAGAAGATACCTGATCTTTTCCTCTACCTTGTGGAGCAGATAACACCTTTTGATACCGGCCTCTTATATGTATGGGAGCCTTCTGGGGTGTGGTTTTGCAGGGGGATTCAAGGGGAAATACCCGCGTTCATAGAACGCGGGAACCTCTTTACGCATGCCATTCGCAAGATCTCGAAGCCGTTGCTTATCCTGGACGTGAACAAGACGGGCCTTGCCAGTTCGGATTTGCCGTTTCCCTTCTCATCCATGATGGGTCTTCCCATCTACATGGACACGAATACCATCGGTTGCGTCGAATTATACCGGAAAGGGGGAAACCCATTCACCCTCACGGATGTCACCCTCATAAAGCATCTGCTCCTGTATTCAGAGAAGACCATCAGGGCATCCTTGGGCCGTGAGAAGGATATGGACGAGGTGCTCGATATCAGGATGGATGTCCCGCAGAGGCATGTTCTCATGGACATTCTGCACCAGCATGTGGAACAGGCGAAACGACTTTCACACACCTTGAGCATAGCCCTCGTCGCTATTCAGGATGCGGAGAGGTTCGGACGGTATCATGGAGTTGCTGAAGGATTAAGGACCCTCAAGGCCCTGGCAAAGAGAATTAAGGATGGTCTCAGATGCTATGACAAGGTCGTGCGGTATGAAGAAATGAGTTTCTTTGTCATTCTCCCGGGATGTACTTCCCGGGAAGCGATTACGGCTTTGAACAACGCCACGAGTCGCCTCGAGGCAGATCTGCGTGAAAACCTGACCATCGGGATTGCCACCTTGCCTGATGAGGTCCAGGACACCAAGGGTCTCATCAATGCCGCGCATCAGGCGCTCTCATATGCGAAGAAGAAGGGCTTGCGGATCGCCACCTATTTCCAGACCGGGGCTGTCAAGCCCACCAACCTTTCGCTCGAACTCACCATGCGGAGATTTTTGAGTGCGGGACCCTCCCTCGACGCCCTGCAGGTTTTTTTGGATCTCTTGAAGATCCAGTGCCAGGCTGAAGAGATCTCGTTGCGCAAAGATCCTCCAGGTTCTCTGGTGAATTGGGAGGACCGGGAACTCGGATACGTATATTTCCCTGGTTTATCCGAAGAGATCTTCAATTGGTTCATTAGCTATCTCGCCCCTGCTTGGGCTACCGCCGCAGGGCTGAATGCCGACAAGGAAGATTGGTACCTTTCTCTGCTGACAACCGCTTCCATCCTTTCCGACATCCGTGCCGGGTATCCCATGGGATACTCCATCAAGGTCTCCGATCAGGTGCATTCCCTGGCGCGGGAGATGGGAAAGGACGAGTGCGAGTCCCTTCGTTGGGCAAAATCGGCCTTGGCGGCAAATATCGGCTACATGGGAATACCGACATCTATACTGACCAAGGATGAGCTCAATCCGTTTGACTGGAAGAAAATCAGGAGCCATCCGATCGTATCGGCTCGAATGTGCAAAGATGCCTTTGTCATCGACTATGACGCGGATATCCTGACGTATCATCATGAACATTTGGATGGCAGCGGCTATCCGAGGGGGCTGAAAGGGGGAGAGATCCCCGTAGGGGCACGCGCCTTGCGCGTTGTGGACACCTTCAATGCCATGGTTTCCCCCCGGCTCTACCGGCCGCAGAAGAGACAAGAGGTTGCCCTCGGTGAATTACAAAGCCTCTCAGGGGTTAGCCTGGACCCTGATATGACCTCGCTCTACATGGGGATTATCGGTTCTTGATCCATCGATGGTGGGTGATCCCATACTTCTGGATTTTGTAGTGCATGACGCGTTTGCTGATGCCGAGAGCCTTGGCGGCATCCTTTTGTACCCAGTCATGCCTCCTGAGAGCATCCAGAATAAGTTCCTTCTCGGTGAGAGCCAGAGACGAGAGGTGCACGTTTTGCTCTCCCTGCTCACCCCTTTTTTGTTGGGGGGCAATCGAAATATCGTCCGGTCGGATGATCTCACCCTCAGCCAGGAGCACAGCGCGTTCGATGCAATTCCTGATTTCCCTGCCGTTCCCCGGCCAGTCGTAGTTCACCAAGAGCATCAACGCCGCCGTATCGATATCGGTGACCGGCTTATTGAATTCCTTGGAATACCGTCGCATGAAATACCGTGCGAGTGGTTCGATGTCATCCCTGCGGTCTCTGATCGGGGGGATATTGATGTTCACGACATTGATGCGGTAATAGAGGTCCTCCCGGAATCTGCCCGCCTGCATCAGGGTGAAAAGATCCTGGTTGGTCGCGGCAATCACCCGTACATCAACCTTGATGGTCCGCGTACCACCGACCCGTTCAAACTCCCGGTCTTCCAGGACCCTCAAAATCTTGGACTGCAGGGAGATATCCATATCGCCGATCTCATCCAGGAATATTGTACCCATATTGGCCTGCTCGACCCGGCCAATGCGCATTTTGATCGCCCCGGTAAAGGCCCCCTTCTCATGACCGAAGAGTTCGCTCTCCAGGAGATGATACGGCAGCGCGGCGCAATTCACCTGAACGAAATTGTTCCTGCCGCGTGCGGAATTATGGTGGATGGCGCCGGCTATGAGCCCCTTGCCCACCCCGGTCTCACCTGAGATCAACAGGGTGGAATCTGCCTTGGCCACCTTCTGCACCATCTGGAGCGTCTTTTTCAGCGACTTGCTTTCGGCTATGATGTCCGTTGTCCGATAGATGATGTCCTCTTGGGTATGCCTCAGGTAATCGATCTCATTGCGCATCCTCTTCAGCGCTAGCGCATCCTCGATCTTCTGCGCTATCTCCTGGATGCCGAACGGTTTCTGGACAAAGTCCTGAGCGCCGTTCTTCATGGCAACCACCGCTGTGTCGATCGAGGCATATCCCGTCATGACGATCACAATGGTGGTGGGACTGATGGTCTTAACCAGCTTGAGCAACTCAATCCCATCCATACCCGGGAGCTTGATATCGGTGAGCAAGAGATCGTAGACATACTTATTGACCCGCGCGAGAGCGGTCTCCCCATCTCCGGCGAGTTCAACATCGTGGTTCTGCCGCTTAAATTCTTGGAACAGGACCTGTCCGAGATTCATGTCGTCTTCTACGATGAGAATATATGCCATATACAATTTTGTAATCGGGCTTCCGGCGGGAAAACTTTATGGTTAATTTTCAAAGCCCCCTTGAAATCAAGGGGGCGGCGTGGTTTAAGTTAGAGGACCTCGGCGGTGATCTCCTTGTAGGGCATCTTCAGGCTCTCGGCCACCTGCGGATGGGTGATGCATCCCTGGCAGGTGTTCACCCCCTTGAGGATTGCTCGGTTCTTCGCCGCCTCTTTCAGGCCCAGGTTGGCGAGCTTGAGGGCATAGGGTAAGGTGGCCTGCGACAGGCCCCAGGTGGAGGTGATAGGCACTGCCCCCGGCATATTGGCCACACAGTAGTGGACAATCCCCTCTACGATGAAGATCGGGTCATCATGGTAGGTGGGGTGAGTGAACTCACAGCACCCGCCCTGATCGACGGCGACATCCACGATTACGGCACCCTTTTTCATGATCTTCAGATGTTCCCCCCGGATGAGTTTTGGGGCAGATGCGCCCGGTATGAGGACGGCACCGATCACCAGGTCGGCGGTCTCCAGGCAGCGGGTGATGTTATCCGGCGTCGAATACAAGGTCTCGATCTTCACCCCGTAGAGGTTGTCGAAGAACTGGAGCTTGCACTTCTGGATATCGAGGAGGGTGACCCGTGCGCCCATGCCGATTGCGATCTTGGCGGCGTTCTGTCCCACGGTCCCGCCGCCGATGATGACGACATTCCCGCGTGACACGCCCGGTATTCCCCCGAGGAGAACGCCCCGGCCGCCATAGGTCTTTTCCAGATACTTGGCGCCTTCCTGAATGGACAGTCTGCCAGCGACCTCGCTCATGGGTTCGAGGAGGGGGAGATGGCCGTCCTCGAGCTGGATGGTCTCGAAGGCCACTCCGGTGACGCCCTGGTCAACGAGCTCCTTGGCGAGATCCCTATCCGCTGCGAGATGGAGATAGGCGAAGAGGATCTGGCCTTCGCGGAGCAGGTTGTATTCCTCCTTCAGCGGCTCCTTTACCTTGTACACCATGTCGGCTAAGGCAAAAACCTCGGCATGGGTATCCACCATGATAGCGCCGGCCATAATGTAGTTCTCATCCGGGATATCGGCGCCGAGACCTGCACCCTTCTCAATATAGACCTCATGCCCAGCGGCCTTGAAGGACTTCACCCCATCAGGGGTGATGGCCACCCGGTGCTCAAACCTTTTGATCTCCTTAGGGACGCCTATCTTCATGACCGTGTCCTCCGCATGATTGCCTGGGCAGCGGCCGGAGAGCAACCGCTCACTCTCCTCTACCAGGCTGGTATAAATATGTCAACAAAATAGTACATAACATAAATTATTCATCTTATAATTAACATAAAAAATAAAATAATCTTCAACAATCATATTTAATAAGCATAATTATTCCGATTAACGTGTCTTGTCATGGCTGTTGACCAAAACACGCGGGTATATTATGCTCTGTACATGGACGCAGAATGCATATCGAGAGCACCATGTTCAGGGACGCGTGCTTTCTGCACATCCTTATTCGTCAAGAAGGGGGGAGCATGCTCTTAAGTACGGTTGTGGTTACCGAGTTCATGACCAACTGTTTCATCGTGGGTGACGAGGAGACGAAAGAGGCCCTTGTCATCGACCCAGGCGGCGAGGGAGAAAGGATCATGAGGGAGATCGAGAGGCTGAACGTCAAGGTCATCGGGATCATCAATACCCATGCCCATGTGGATCATATTGGTGCCAACCGTGCGATCAAGGATGCCACCGGTGCGGAGGTCATGTTGCATGGAGCGGAACTCCCCGTCCTCCAGGCCGCGTCGCGGATGGGGAGACTGTTCGGGGTAAATGTCGAGCAGCCGCCCGGACCAGGCCGCTTCCTGGCAGAGGGTGACGTGGTGCACTTTGGCAAATACACGCTCCAGGTATTGGAAACCCCCGGACACTCCCCAGGCGGGATCTCCCTGGTCCTGTCCAATGGCAAGTGCTGCTTTTCTGGAGACACCTTGTTTTCCGCTTCCATCGGAAGGACCGATCTCCCCGGCGGAGACTACGACACCCTGATAAGGGCCATAAAAACCAAGCTCATCCCCCTCGGCGACGATGTCAAGGTGTACCCCGGCCATGGTCCTGCCACCTCCATCGGGGTAGAGAAGAGAATCAACCCATTCTTGTATTAAGGGAGGTATACTTATGCAAGGAACAAAAACATTGTTGCTCGTCATGGCTGTCATCTTCCTATTGGGGGGGTGCAGCACACGATGGAATATATTGGGATCAGAACAGGGCCAGCTCGCTGGGCAGCCCATGCCCCCGCAGCCCGAGATCAAAGCGGGGCCTGTCTATCTGGATTTCAATGATGTCCTCGTGCCCGGAGAGCTTAAGCGGGCTGCCAATGAATGCTATCTCGTTGACGGGTTCGGCAGACTCGTTTTGAGCGGCAGGGTCGACGGTGATTCGCTGGCGAAATTCTTCAAATCCGCGATGCCCACAACCGGATGGCAGTATCTGGATGAATACAAATATCAAGGGGCAATCAAGCTCTTCTTCAGTAAACCCGATAAGTTCTCATCC
>CAYGXB010000036.1:9559-15463 GCA_964353605.1 uncultured Bacteriovoracaceae bacterium | reverse complement strand
GGCAAGTTTTTGAGCTTTTTTGCATCGAGATACACCCTGATGCCCGCGCCGGTATACTTGTTGAAGAACGTGAGCGCATAGCGGCTTGTGTCAACGATTTTGAGCCATCTGTTGCCGATGGTGCACGGCGTGAGGAGCTGTACTGCATCGGGCAGGCAATGCTGTGTCTCGCAGATGACATCGAAGAACTCGCCTTCCGGGAGATGCTGCTGGGCGATGTCTACCATGATACCTCCTGCAATGATCCCTGGTGCAATGCTGCCGTGGAAGGCCTTCACCTTTTCAATGAATTCCTCAAAGCTGTACGGGCCGATGGTCATTCCATCCTCTATTTTCGTCACATGCCAAGGGGGGTCATAACGCCTCCACCCGGCACCGCACATACCTGTGCAGTGGAGTGGCTGCGAACTTGTCGCGGTACGTGTTCTTGGTGAGGCGGTTCACGTTCACCCCGTACTCTTTCCCCTCGTAGTTCAGGCCGAAGCCGTGGGGGATGATTACCTGACCCCTGCGGGTTGCCATGTTCACCTCCGCCTCGATCTCGGCCTGGCCGGCCTCGGTGACGACCCGGACCATCTGTCCATCGGATATGTCGAGCTTTGCGGCATCTTCTGGATGCATGGTGAGCGCGCAGGCCCGCTTGCCTTGGTTCCAGGACGGGTCGCGCATGAGGGTGTTGGCATTCATGTTCATGTGGCGGCCTGCCTGGAGGATGAGCGGGTAATCGGGGTCAGGCTTCAATGCCTCTGTCTCAGACTGGGCGTCGATGCCCTTCACCCAATCCGCCATTTCGGGGATGTGGATATCAAGCCTGCCGTCCTCGGTTTGCACCATCTCGAAATTGTTGTGCTCGTCGCTCCTGCCGATGATGAGGCCCTCGGGGTGGTCGAGGATGGCCTGGAAGAGTTCCTCACCCATGGTCGGCCCCTGGGCAAACCCGGCCCGGGCTGCATTATCCCGGAACCCTTTCGGCGCCACCTGGAGCAGGCCCCAGAGCGCAGCCAGGTTTGCCGAGCCGAGTTGCTTGCCGAGCGTCTTGGCCAGGACGTACTGCATGTTGGGCAGCGCCTTGGGTTCTTCTGCCGCGTATTTCATGAGCTCCATGCCGAAGGTGAGCCGGTCGCCCTTGGCGGCCTCTTTTAGGGAGTCGGGGATGGCGGGGAGAAAACCGAGCCTGTCTGCGAGCTTCACCATGATCTGGCTCACCTCAAGTCTCTCGCCCTCGGGCTCTACAATGGGCCGCCGCATCTGGAAGTAGATTTCGGGGAAGGTCCAGGCGAAGAACGTGGCGTCCCAGGATTCATAACCGGAGCGGGCGGGCAGCACGTAGTGAGAGAGCGCGGCGGTCTCGGTCATAGCGAGCTCACAGGTGATCAGCAGGTCCAGGCGTTTGAACGCCTGCTCGTATGCCGTGGTGTCTGCATACGAACGCAACGGGTTGGACTGACAGCACAGCACGGCCCGCACCCTCGCGGGGTTCTCGCTCATGATCTCCTCGGGCAGCACGTTGGGCGGGAAGACCCCCATGAGAGCCGGGAAGCCGGTCGAGACGGTGCGCCAGGTCCTGGGGTCCCGCTCGTCCGTGTGTGAGCCGATGGGCATGAGATGTCCGGGAATCACGTTCCCGCCGGGTACGCAGATGCGGCCGCAGATGGCTAATAGGATGAGGTGGAGGTAGGAGGCGGCGGTGCTGTGTCTGTTCATGTAAATGCCCAGGTCAGTGTGCATGCAGGACCTGCGGGTGGCAAACTGGTGGCAGACCTCTCTCACCAGATCGTAGTCCAGCTCGCACACGCGGATCGCTTCCCTTGCATCGAAGCCAGCGAACCACGCCTCGATCTCTTCGAAGCCGCTTACATGCTGTTCGATGTAGGCCTTAGAGAGCCAGCCCTCCTCAAGAATGATGGAGATCATGGCCCTCGTCAGGAGCGCATCCGTGCCGGGCCGTATGGCCAGGTGGATATCGGCGAGTTCTGCCGTTTCTGAGCGCCTCGGGTCGATGACCACGAGGAGCTTGTCAGGGTCCTTCGAGAACTCCTTGAGCACGAGTGGCGCCCGTGGCATCTGGTGGCTCTGCATGCCGTTCCAGCCGACCGCAAGCAGCATGTCGGCTCTCTGCTCGTCCGGGATGGCGAAGAGGTACTGCCTGCCCGTGAAGCGGCCGTGGGCCCAGAAGGTGCCGGTGAGCTCCTGAGCCAGGGCGCTGTAGTGGTAGCGTGACCCGAGGGCTCGCATGAGCCTCACCCCGAAGGCCGCTTCGAAGTGGCACCCCTGGCCGCCGCCGCCCATGTAGGCGAAGCTGCGGGGGCCATGAGCGTCCACGATGGATTTCAGCTTTTCGGCGATCTCGCCGATGGCTTGGTCCAAGGAGATGCGCTCGAACCTGTCTCCGACTCTTTTGAGGGGGTAGGAGAGACGCTGGGCGTGGTGTTGGTGAAAGGCGATGTTAGCGCCCTTGCGGCAGACATAACCTTTCGAACGCGGGTTGGCCTTGTCGCCCTTGACCTTTGTTATCCGGTTGTCCTCAACCAGCACTTCCAGTCCGCAGTTCTGCGCGCAGAGCACGCAGCCGGTTTTCTTCCATTCACCCATGTCTGTCCCTCCGGTTCATGTCCAGTGTCTGTCCGGTCCCCTTGATGACCCCTGCCATGGCTCCTGCCTGGGCTCTGATGAAGAAGTTCCTCATCATGGTTTTAAGATGCGCTCAAAGACCATGCGCCTGAATATCTTCAACGGCTGGCTGTCCTTTGCGAGCTTCATGTGCATGATGGCGCCTTCCCAGCTGTTGAGAATGAACTGGGCGGCCTGCCCTGCATCGATGTCAGCGGAGATCTCCCCACGGTCTTGTGCCTCCCTAAGGCACTGCTCCACGGGGCTTTGCATGCGGGAGTAGATAATACCGATCTTCTTCCTGAAGGGCTCGTTCAGATCACTCATCTCCTGGATCAGATTGCCTATGGGGCATCCGCAACGGAGCCCCATCTTCTCGAAGAGCATTTGGTAGGCATCGATGAAATTAGCAAGCCTGTCTAGGGGAGGCAGGTTGCTGTCGACCAAGTATGCTTCCGCCATGCCCTGAATGAATTCCCCGTAGTGGTCAATGATGGCAAGGCCGAAGTCCTCCTTGCTTTTGAAGTAGAAATAGAACGAGCCCTTGGGGACGCTGGCTGCCTGGAGGATATCGGACAGGCCGGTATTGTTGTATCCCTTGGAGTGCACTTGGCGGGCCCCCTCCCTGATGATGGAAAGTTTGGTCGTGTCCTTGGCCACTAGATACCCTTATATGGGAATATAATAGACCAGTCGTCTAGTACGCGTCAACCGTATAGTTCCATGCCGAGGGGATATGGCATCCCTGGGATTCGTGTCCGGCGTAGGCGATTTCTATGGAAGTCAATTCAAGGGATTTATTGCCCCATTTCACTCATTCGATATTTGCCGCCAGAGTCGCTGGAGAAGGTACGTCGCTTATGTTTTTCCCATAGTGAGCGTATTTTATGACCTTATCCGCGGCCACGACGAAAGCGGCAGGAAGTTGTGTCTCCTTGCCTTCAAATTTCCCATGCTTAAATCCTTGCAAGGTGGCCTTGATGGCTGCTATCAAACCTGCTGGATGCAGGTATTTGATGACACCGCCGGGTTTTACATCATACAGTTGGAAAACATCACCTTGGGGATCGCATACGATGGTGAAAGGCCAAACTTTTTCATTGGTGATGGCAGCAACCGTGGCAGGAGAACTTTGCAGGATGACAAAGACCCGTGTCCCCTTCTTTTTTATCAGGTCGATGTCTCGCTTTAACTTGGCTATCTCCATCTGGCAGACTGGGCAGCCATGATAGCGCAGGAACACCAAAACCGCTGGGTTCTCGCCTGCGGCTTCATAAAACCCTGATCCCCTCTCCCAGGGTGTTTCGAAGTTAAAGTTTGGGGCTTTGTCCCCAACGTTCAATTTTGCATGCATATTCCCTCTTACCTCCCGATATTTTTTATTCAATAGTAAACCATGTCTTCTGGCACGTCATCTATAGTAATAGCCACAATTATCGTGGGCATCAAGCAGTGATTTGAGGCCCTCTTTTTGAGGTGAGATTTCTGCGTTTCCCTGCTCATGCGGACCGGATCGCGACGGATACCTTCGCCAGCGGCGTCAGCCTCCGTTGGCGCCATTTCAGGAGGGCGAATCTGACCAATGCCGGAAACAATTTTAGGCCATTGGCATGCCGAAGTCAATGGAAAATGCCATGAAGAATATACCATTCCATTGTTTTATGTAGCTCTTTGCAGAGCATATCGTTTTCAGGTAGGTGGGTAGCTGATCATAATCCACCACCAGGCACCCATCGGATTGAGGATCATACGGTGCTGCATGGTCACGCTGCCTTGGCCAGTGAAGCTCCTGTCCCTCCCTGGTGACCATGCCTGCTGCATCCGTGCGTGATCCTGCTTGATGCAGAATAGCGCTTACCCTGCCATTTTTCTCGGGCGCAGGGCGATCCCCCTGCCGGAGAGTGAACGTGCAGGGGGTGTCGTGGGAGATGTCCTGAAAGACCATCTCACCCCTGCTGGCATGCGATAGTGCTCACCGAAGACCCCATAGGTGGCGATCTCCTCCATGAGGAGCTGGGGCGCCTTTCCCAGGACAATGAGCTTGGCCTCGATCCCGAAGAGCAAGATAAGATATAGGCATGCATCCGTCATCGTTGCAACGGACGCTATCATGCAGGTGAGGGCGGCAGGCATGACGTGCTGGACAAACAGCCCGGTCGTCATTAGAATATACATACATGCGGCCCGGCTGCATCGCGTGCCTTTCGTGTCGCAGTGGTGCTGCGGGCACATGTTCCGTCTCTGCTCTCCCCCTAGAGGAGACAGGGGCCGGGATGGGATATAGGAGGAATCATGGTCGAGAAGGTCATCATCATGGGTGCGGCAGGGAGGGATTTTCACAACTTCAATATCTACTTCAAGGATAATCGACGCTACCATGTGGTGGCGTTTACCGCAGCCCAGATACCGGACATCGATCAGCGCTCATATCCCAGCGCGTTTGCAGGCGGCCTCTACCCTGATGGCATCCCCATCTATCCCGAGGCTATGCTTGCCCGGCTCATCGCCGATCACCAGGTAGACCTGGTGGCCTTCTCTTACAGCGACGTCCCGCACGTGGAGCTCATGCACAAGGCATCTATCGCCATGGCCTTCGGGGCCGATTTCATCATGATCGGGGCCACCTACACCATGCTGAAGGCCGACAAAACAGTTGTGGCCGTATGCGCTGTTCGCACCGGCTGCGGCAAGTCGCAGACTACGCGCAAGGTATGCACCATCTTGCGAGACCTCGGCAAGAAGGTCGTGGTGGTCCGCCACCCCATGCCCTATGGCGACCTCCTGGCCCAGGAGGTGCAACGGTTCTCCACCTACGAGGATTTCGAGCGCCATAAGTGCACCATCGAGGAGCGCGAGGAGTACGAGCCCATCGTGGACCAGGGCATCGTGGTTTATGCCGGTGTCGATTATGGGAAGATCCTGGCCAGGGCCCAGGAAGAAGCGGACATCATCGTCTGGGATGGCGGCAACAACGATACGCCCTTCTATAGGCCCAATGTGCATATCGTGCTCTTCGACCCGCATCGACCAGGCCACGAGCTGCTCTACTACCCCGGTGAGACCAACATGCGCATGGCACAGATCGCCATCATCAACAAAGTGGACAGTGCCGAGCCTTCACATGTGGAGCAGGTCAGAGGCAATATCGAGGCATATAATCCTCAGGCCCGCATCATCCTCGCCTCTTCGCCCGTGATCGTGAGCGAACCCGAGCGGATCAGAGACAGGCGGGTCCTGGTAGTGGAGGACGGTCCCACCCTTACTCACGGCGAGATGCCCTTCGGCGCTGGCTCC
>CAYGXB010000036.1:6139-9549 GCA_964353605.1 uncultured Bacteriovoracaceae bacterium | reverse complement strand
GGTCTTCGGGGCCTCCGAGATCGTGGACCCCCGGCCTTTCGCCACGGGCTCCATCCGCGATACTTACCGGGCCTATCCCCATATCGGCCCCCTGTTGCCTGCCATGGGGTATAGCGCAGAGCAGATCGCAGACCTCGAGCAGACCATCAACGCCTCGGACTGTGACCTTGTGCTCTTTGCCACCCCTATCCAGCTCACCAGGATCGTCTCCATCAACAAGCCCGCCATCCGCGTACGGTACGAGTATGAGGACTCCGGCAGTCCCACATTAGAGGAGGTCCTGCTGGACGAGCTCGAAGACAGGGGGTTGATTTAGGTGAGGGGAGGGAAAGGATAAATGGAAAGCCAGAAGAAGCCCATCCTGCTTGTGGCGCTGGGCGGCAATGCTCTCATCAGGAAGGGCCAACAGGGAACCATTGAGGAGCAGTTCGAAAATCTCAGGATCCCCATCAGCCAGATCGCACGGCTCACCCGGGATTACCGCATCATCATCACCCACGGAAACGGCCCCCAGGTGGGCAACCTTCTCCTCCAACAGGAGTGCTGCGACGATGTGCCCAAGATGCCCCTGGAGATCCTGGTGGCGCAGACCCAGGGCCAGATCGGTTACATGATCGAGTCCACCCTGGACAGCGAGCTCATGCGCCAGGGCATCGCCACCAGCAAGCCTCTGGTGAGCCTCATCAGCTACGTGGTGGTGGACGAGGACAGTCCGGCCTTCAGGAACCCCACCAAGCCTATCGGGCCGGTCTTCTCCGAGGACAAGGCTCGGAAGCTGCCCTATCCCGTCAGGAAGACGGAGAAGGGCTTCCGCCGGGTCGTGGCATCGCCCGAGCCAATCACCATCGTGGAGAAGAACGAGATCGTAAAGCTCATCGAAATGGACTTCGTGGTCATCTGCTGCGGCGGGGGAGGGATACCAGTGGTGCGCGAGGGCAGGTCATTCGCCGGCGTGGATGCGGTCATTGACAAAGACCTCGCCAGCGCCAAGCTGGCGGTCGAGGTGGGCGTGGACACCTTCATTATCGCCACCGACGTCCCTGGGGTGGCCATCAACTATGGCAGTAAAGACCAGCGGTTCTTAAGGACCATCACCGTGACCCAAGCCGAGCGATATAGGCAAGAGGGGCATTTCTCCGAGGGGTCCATGCTGCCCAAGATCCTCTCAGCCGTCTCTTTCCTTCAGGCAGGGGGTGGCAGGGCCGTCATCGCTGCCATCGAAGAGATCGAAGATGCCGTGGCCGGCAGGGCCGGCACCGAGATAACATTGTCGTAGGATGCAGGGTTTTCGCCTTATCCGGCACGCATCCTCAGGCCACGCTCCACGGTCACCACGAAATCCTGGACGTTCGTGAGGATGGACCTGGCGGTCAGCGACCCGCGGTTGGCGAGCTTGTTCACCGCGAACTCGGACATGTCAACGGTGTAGAAGTACACGGGTCTCACCTTCCCATCCGGTTCCACCCGGTAGGAAGGGGCCATGTTGCCCGTAGCAATGGCGTGGAGCTGAGTGGCCATGGCAATGATGGTGGTGGCCCTGCGCGTGATGGCGCGCATCCTGTCCTGGGCCGCGTAGGCGTCACTTACCACCTCGGGCAACGGGCCGTCGTCCCGGATGGAGCTTGCCAGGACAAAGGGGACCCCTTTGGCGATCACCGAGCGCATGACCCCGTCTTTGACGATGCCCTCATCGATAGCCTGTTTCAGCGAGCCAAGCCTGCGGATGGTGTTGATGGCATCCAGGTGGTGGTAATGGCCGAGCGGCAATGTCCGCTTGGAGTAGATGTCCTGTCCGAGGCCGGTGGAGAACAGCGCTGCCTCGATGTCATGGGCGGCAAGGGCATTTCCAGCCAACAGGGCGTGAACGTAACCCTTGATCACGAGCTCTGCAAAGGCGTTTCTCGCATCGCGATCAAAGACTACGGCAGGCCCGAGCACCCAGACGATGAAGCCCTGGTCCCGCTCGAACTCCAGGAGATCGTAGAGCTCATCGTAGTCGATGGAAAAAGATGTCTCGCGCGTGATGCGGCTCCGGAAGGCGAACTTCTCGCTCGTGGCGTCCATGAAGTCAAAGGCCTGGGTGTGCACGAAGATGCCGTCTTCACCGTTCTCATGCCTGCCGCAGACGACTTGATCCCTGGCCTTGATGTTCCGGAACTCTTTGACCGCTAGCGACCCGTTATCCTCTATGACCACCACGCAGTCCATGCGGGACTCACGAGGGAGGATCCACTGGCCCTTGCTGATGTGGAAGTATTCCGGATAGATGGATGTTGCGTGGTAATCATCAGGGGCCACACCGTCTTTTTCTGCCCTGACGAGCTTCACGATTGGTGCGCCCGATAGCGCGCGGGTGCTGAAGTCAGGATGCTGGTATGTGGGAAGGATAAAAGACATGCCTCACCTCCTCATATGGAAAGCAGCAACATGCAATCCTTGCCCGATTAGTCTAGATGAAGAGGCGGATGTCTGTCAAAGACTATTTGGATGCTTTAGTCATCCCATATTCACGGGTGGTACAAAAATCTCAACTCCCCCCCCTGGCCAGGAGAGGGTCGGGGGAGGTCGAGTTTTTGTATTTCTCCTATTTCTTCTGCCTGGACTTCTTCTGGTTGTACACCGCGAGCCATTCCGTCAGGAATTTCTCAAAGCATTCCTGCTCGATGGCGGTGCGGATCTCGGCCATGAGGTCCTGGTAGAAGGCGATGTTGTGGATGGTGGCTAGGGTCTCGGCGAGCGGATCGCCGGTGAAGAACAGGTAGCGCAGGACCATACGGGAGTAAGTTTGGCAGGTGTAGCACTGGCACTTCGTATCGATGGGGTAGCGATCCTTGCGGTAGGACTTGTCCTGGATGCGCAGCTTGCCCGTGCGTGTAAACAGGGTGCCGCCTCTAGCGAAGCGGGTGGGGATGACACAGTCGAACATGTCCATGCCCAGTTTGACAGCCATGAGTATGTCCTCGGGAAGGCCCACGCCCATGAGGTAGCGGGGTTTGTCCGAGGGCAGCAATGGGGCGGTGAAGCCGACGACGCGCTGCATGAGGTCGTGGCCTTCGCCGACGCTCACGCCGCCGATGGCGAACCCGTCGAAGTCGATCTTGGTGATATCCCTGGCGCTCTTTTGGCGGAGGTCCTCGTAGATGCCGCCCTGGACGATGCCGAAGAGGAACTGATGGTCCCGGAGGAGGATCTGCCGACAGCGTCGGGCCCACTTGGTGGTGCGGCTCACGGCTTGGAGGACGTAGTCGTGTTCGGCCGGGTATTCCACGCATTCGTCGAAGGCCATGACGATATCCGCGCCGAGGTCGCGCTGGATCTCCAGGGAGCGCTCCGGGGTCAGGGTGATCTTCTCACCGTTCTCCTCGTAGGCGAAGACGACGCCATCATCGGTAATCTTGCGCTCGGGCAGG